>NZ_JBFUES010000042.1:0-16361 GCF_056403875.1 Bradyrhizobium sp. P2_E8 | reverse complement strand
ATGACGGCTCATGGTCGGAATGGGGCCAGGCCGGCGGCCCGGCGGTCGCGACCGGGCCTGCGTGAACCGGTAGCTACGACGACGGTGCGCTCCCTCGCCCCGCAAGCGGGGAGAGGTGAAGCTCAGCGCGGGCGCGTGGTTGTCGTCGCGAAGCTCTGCTGCGGTCGCCCGAACGGATCGAGCGACTGCTGCAGCTGCTGCGGCGGCGGGCGCCGCACGACGCGGTGCCGCTTCTTCGCCTTCGCCCGCGGCTTGGTCGCCTTGCTGTCCGGGGCGCTGCCGTCCGCCTTGGCCTTGGCCGGCGGATCCTTCCAGGCCGTCGTCGCTGGATCGTTCAGCGCGGCCACCTTGGCCGCGGCGACATCGAGCGCCGAGGATGCCTGGGCCGGGCTGGGGTCAGTCGGTGCCGGCGCGCTCGCGGTCGCGGCAGGCTTGGTCTCGGGGATCTTGGCCTCGGGGATCGATGCCGTGGTGTCGGCCGGGGTGAGCGTGTCGGTGGGGGCTGGTGCCGTGGCTTCCGTCGTCGTCTCGGCCTTGGCCGGTTCGGCGGCCGAGGTATCGGCCGGCGGTGCAACGACCTGGGGCTGAGCGTCAGCCTCGCTCGTCACCGCCGCGACCTGCTCGGGCTCGCTCGCCGGCAGGGCGATGGTCGGCACCTGGTCGCGCAGCGACGGCGCGGCGGGCTCGGCCGGCTCCGGCTCCGCGCGCAAGGCCGCGAGCACCGGCTGGGCCGGCTCGGACGCCTGCGCAAACACCTGCTCCTGCGGGCCGTTCCGCCAGGAGGGGTTGCTGACATACTGCTCGTGGCTCGCGCGCAGCAGCGCGGCGGCGCCCAGGCCGAACACCAGGATGGAGATTGACAGCAGGATCGCGGCAAGCAGGAAGCGAAAGCCGGGAAGCATCGAGGGATTGCGAATTTCCGCCCCGGCGGCGAGGTGGCCAGGGCCCATGAGCCATCTGAACGCGGTGACGGTACTGGTTGCCGCGTTCGCCACGCGGAATCGGAGCTCGAAGCGGCGGCGAATCAGGCTGATTCGAACATATCGCAACGCCTCCGCGCCGTTCCCTTAAAATCGGGGCGATGACTCCGGCAATCCACGGCGCAATGCGATTTCCGCCCCCGTGATGCAACGGAGCAACGCTAGACCTGCGGATCACAAATCGGCAAATCCGGCGCAAATGAGCCTGCAATGTCTTGAATGTGCCGCTATTTTCGGTCATCTGGCCGTTAGCGGTCCGATAGGGCTTGGGGACTATACAAGAGCGATGATGATCAAACATTTTCTGACGATATGCGCTGCCGCAACAGTCGCTGCGGCGGGAACTTCGCTCGCACAGGCCCAGAGCTATCCGGTTCAGCAGGCGCCGAGCTATGGCGCCCCGGCCGAATACCGCCCCGGCGACCGCACGCCGAATTTCGACGCGCTGGAAGATGACGACGACGCGCTGCCGCAGGCATCGCTGCCGCCGCCCGGTCCGGGCGGTCCGATGTCGCCCAACGATCCCCGCTATGGCCGCCCCGCTGGTCCCCCGGTCTATTCGGCCGCCCCGCCGCAGGGACCGGTGATGTCGCCGGATGATCCCCGTTATGGCCGTCCCGCCGGCGCCCCCGTCTACTCGGCTGCGCCGCCGCAGGGTCCGGTGATGTCGCCCGACGATCCCCGCTATGGCCGCCCCGCCGGCCCGCCCGCGGTGATCTATGCCGATCGTCCGGCGCAGGCGCCCGGCAGCGACGGCCTGCGTCCGCCGGAGGCCGTCGGTGGTCCCGCCGCGACCGGAACGGTCCAGGCCGGGCAGCCGCCGGTTGACGCCGATGGCCGGCCGATGACGATCGCTTCGCTGCCGCCCGAGGAGCAGCCCGATGCTGCGCCGGCGCAGTTGCCGCAGAACCTGCGCCGCCAGGAGGTCTCGTTCCAGACCAAGGAGCCGGCCGGTACCCTCGTGGTCGATACGCCGAACACCTACCTCTATTACGTGCTCGGCAACGGCCGTGCGATCCGCTACGGCGTCCGCGTCGGCCGCGACGGTTTCACCTGGACCGGCGTGCAGAAGATCACCCGCAAGGCCGAGTGGCCGGATTGGCATCCCCCGACCGAGATGATCGAGCGCCAGCCCTACCTGCCGCGCTTCATGGCCGGCGGCCCGGGCAATCCGCTCGGCGCCCGCGCCATGTATCTCGGCTCGACCGTCTACCGCATCCACGGCACCAACCAGCCCTCGACGATCGGCAAGTTCGTCTCCTCCGGCTGCATCGGCATGCTGAACGAGGACGTCTCCGACCTGTTCGACCGGGTCAAGGTCGGCACCCGCGTGGTGGTGATGCCGGGCGGTCCGGCGCCGGGAACGGCGACTGCCTCGGCCGCGCCGACGCCCGGTGCGCCGGCTCCAATGTCTGCCCAGGCCGGTCCCGTCCCGGGGACGCAGCCGACCGTGGTGCCGCCGCTGCCCGCGCCGGTCACCGTGCGCTAAGCGCTTCGAGACAAGTTTGATTTGCAGAAGGGCGTGCCGTCGGCGCGCCCTTCTTCGTTTCAGGCCAGCTTCCGCGGCAGCTCGCTGCCATTGGTCCAGGCGTCGATCGCCTCGACCATCTGGCCATAATGGATACGCAATCCGTCCTCGGTCGCGTAGCCGAGATGCGGCGTCAGCACGAGGTTGTCGAGCTTGCGGAAGGGATGGTCGACCGGCAGCGGCTCGACCGAGAACACATCCAAGCCGGCGCCTGCGATCTTCCTCTGCTGCAAGGCCTCCAGCAGCGCCTGCTCGTCCACGATCGGTCCGCGCGCGGTGTTGACGAGAAAGGCCGTCGGCTTCATCCGCGCGAGGTCCGCAGCACCGACCAGTCCCCGCGAGCGGTCGCTCAGCACCACATGGATGGTGACGATGTCGGCCTTGGCGAACAGCTCCTCCTTGGTGGCGTAGCCGACGCCGGCCGCCTTGCACTTCTCCGGCGTGAGGTTCGGGCTCCAGGCGATCACGTTCATGCCGAATGCCTTCGCAATGCCCGCCATCTTGCTGCCGAGCTTGCCGAGCCCGACGATGCCGAGCGTCAGCCCCTCGATCTCGACACCGGCAAAGGTCTGCCAGGGCGCGCCCGCATGCATGCGCGCATTCTCGCGGCCGATGCCGCGGGTCAGCTCCAGGATCAGGCCCATGGTCAGCGGTGCGGTGGGATCGCGGGAATATTGCGTGCCGCCGATGGCAACGCCTTGCGCCTTCGCAGCCTCCATGTCGATCGAGGCGTTGCGCATGCCGGAGGTCAAAAGCAGCTTCAGCTTCGGCAGCGACGCGAACAGGCTCTTGGGGAACGCCGTGCGTTCGCGCATCGCGCAGACGATCTCGAAATCGGCGAGCGCGCTGGCCGCGGCCTGCTCCGAGGTGAAGGGATGGCTGAACACGGTAACGTCGATGCGGTCGGACAGTTTCTGCCAATCAGCGACGTCGAGGGCGAGGTTGAAATAGTCGTCGAGAATTGCACAGCGCAGCCGCGTCATCAGCGTTCATCCATGGCGAGAGGTGACGGCGCCAGGCGGGGGAGCGCCATCGTCGGAACCTGGCCATGGTTGCGCGCAATCACGCCCGCGCGCAAGCAGCTGACGTGTTCAAAAATCCGATAGGAGAGAAGGGGTTCAGAGGTCGCGGCGCTTCAGCCGGATTGGCGCATCCATGCCGTGCTTGGCGCGCCATGCGGGGCCGGGACCACGCATGTAGTACAGCTCGGGCCGRTAGGGGTTGAAGGCGGTGGCGAAGAAGCGCTTCCAGAAGCCCTTGATCTCCGTGACGAGTCCGGAAGCGCTACCGGCTCGTGCCGGAACGGTGATGGAGGTGGTCTCGATCAGAGCCATGATGTGGCCTCGCTGTTCTCCCCGCCGCTTCTGCCGCGGGTGGCGTCTTTTTCGGCGCCATGACGAGCTTTGGCCCACTTTATTAAAAAATGGTTTCAATTGTCCGGATTAGCGGCCGGATGGTGTCCGATCCGTATTGATCCGTGGTGAACGGAGGGAAAACGTTGCCCTTTGGGGGCGGGATCGTTACATCGGCGGCAAGCAAATTTCCTCAAATCGAAGGTTTCACGGGACCGATGGCGCGCCAGTTCATCTATTTCATGCAGGGCCTGACCAAGAGCTACCCGACCCGGAAGGTGCTCGATAACATCCATCTGAGCTTCTACCCGGACGCCAAGATCGGCGTGCTCGGCGTCAACGGCTCGGGCAAGTCGACGCTGCTCAAGATCATGGCCGGCCTCGACAAGGAGTATAACGGCGAGGCCTGGGTCGCCCAGGGCGCCCGCGTCGGCTATCTCGAGCAGGAACCGCATCTCGATCCGACACTCTCGGCGCGCGAGAACGTCATGCTGGGTGTCGCCAAGCAGAAGGCCATCCTCGATCGCTACAACGAGCTGGCGATGAACTATTCGGAAGAAACCGCCGACGAGATGACCAAGCTGCAGGACGAGATCGAGGCCCAGGGCCTCTGGGATCTCGACAGCAAGGTCGACCAGGCGATGGACGCGCTGCGCTGCCCGCCGGACGATGCCGATGTGACAAAACTCTCGGGCGGTGAGCGCCGCCGCGTCGCGCTGTGCAAACTGCTGCTCGATCAGCCCGACTTGTTGCTGCTCGACGAACCGACCAACCATCTCGACGCCGAGTCGGTGTCGTGGCTCGAAGGCCATCTGCGCAACTATCCTGGCGCGATCCTGATCGTCACCCACGACCGCTACTTCCTCGACAACGTCACGAGCTGGATTCTCGAGCTCGACCGCGGCAAGGGCATTCCCTACGAGGGCAACTACTCGTCCTGGCTGGTGCAGAAGCAGAAGCGGCTCGAGCAGGAAGGCCGCGAGGACGCTGCGCATCAGAAGACGATCGCCCGCGAGCAGGAATGGGTCGCGTCCTCGCCGAAGGCGCGTCAGGCCAAGTCCAAGGCGCGCTATCAACGCTACGAGGAGCTGCTCAAGCAGGCGAGCGAGAAGCAGACCCAAACCGCGCAGATCATCATCCCCGTCGCCGAGCGGCTCGGTGCCAACGTCGTCGATTTCGAAGGCCTCAGCAAAGGCTATGGCGATCGCCTCTTGATCGACGATCTCACCTTCAAGCTGCCGCCCGGCGGCATCGTCGGCGTGATCGGCGCCAACGGCGCCGGCAAGACGACGCTGTTCAAGATGATCACCAAGCAGGAAACGCCGGACAATGGCACCATCACGGTCGGCGAGACCGTGCATCTCGGCTATGTCGACCAGTCGCGCGACGCGCTCGACGGCAACAAGAACGTGTGGGAGGAGATTTCCGGCGGCAACGAGCTGATCCTGCTCGGCAAGAAGGAAGTGAACTCGCGCGGCTATTGCTCGTCGTTCAACTTCAAGGGTGCCGACCAGCAGAAGAAGGTCGGTGCACTCTCGGGCGGTGAACGCAACCGCGTGCATCTCGCCAAGATGCTGAAGTCCGGCGCCAACGTCCTGCTGCTCGACGAACCGACCAACGATCTCGACGTCGACACGCTGCGCGCGCTCGAAGAGGCGCTGGAAGATTTTGCCGGCTGCGCCGTCATCATCAGCCATGACCGCTGGTTCCTCGACCGCATCGCGACGCACATCCTGGCCTTCGAAGGCGACAGCCATGTCGAATGGTTCGAAGGCAACTTCCAGGACTACGAGAAGGACAAGATGCGCCGGCTCGGCCAGGACAGCGTCATTCCGCACCGCGTGAAGTACAAGAAGCTGACGCGGTGATGTCGGCATGATGCGGCGGGCGCTCATCGCTGCGGTGATCGTCGTCACCTGCGGCTGGTCGTCCGCCCGCGCCGCCGACGCCGCCTTCACGCAGTTCATCGCCTCGCTCTGGCCGGAGGCGCAGACCGCCGGCGTGTCGCGCGCGACATTCGATGAGCAGACGCGTGGGCTCGAGCCGGATTACAAGCTGCCCGATCTCATCTTGCCCGGGCGGCCCGCGACCGGTGCGCCATCGCAGGCCGAGTTCGTGCAGGTGCCGGCCGACTACGTCAGGGACGCCTCGATCGCGCGCCTTGCCGGCGAGGGGCAGCGGCTGCTGCAAAAATATCGTCCCGCGCTGACCGAGATCGAGAAGAGCTCCGGCGTGCCCGCGACCGTCATGCTGGCGATCTGGGGCCGCGAGACCGACTACGGCCGCTACACGCTGCCCTACGATCTCGTCCGCGTGCTGGCGACGCAGGCTTATGTCGGGCGCCGCAAGGACACCTATCGCAACGAGTTCATCCTCTCGCTGAAGATCCTGGGCGAGGGCGTGGTGACGCGCAAGGACATGCGCTCGTCCTGGGCCGGCGCCACCGGGCTCACGCAATTCCTGCCGTCCGAATATTACAAGCACGGCGTCGACTTCGATCGCGACGGCCGCATCGACATCTGGCACTCGGTGCCGGATGCGCTGGCCTCCGCCGCGCAGCAGCTCGTCAACAAGGGTTGGCAGAGCGGCGTGCGCTGGGCCTACGAGGTGCAGGCGCCGGCCAAGGTCGATTGCACCAGCGGCGTGCCCGAGGTGACCAAGCCGATCAGCCAGTGGCTGCGCGAAGGCTTCGTGCCGGTGCGCGGACAAAAGCTCAGCACCGTGGAGCAGGCGCAGCCGGCCTCGTTGCTGCAGCCGGAAGGCATTTACGGCCCGTCATTCCTGACCACGCAGAACTACTTCGTCATAAAGGAATACAATTTCTCCGACCTCTACGTGCTGTTCGTCGGTCATCTCAGCGACCGCATGACGAGCCCGCTGCCGTTCGCAACGCCGTGGTCGGCCTCGAAGCAATTGCGCACCAAGGACGTCGAGACCATGCAGCGCGGGCTGACGCGGGTCGGGCTCTACAAGGACAAGATAGACGGCAAGGCTGGCATGCAGACGCGCGCGGCGCTAGGCGCCTATCAGAAGTCGGCGGGCCTCAAGGTCGATTGCTGGCCGAGCGAAGAGGTGCTGCGTTCGATCCAGGCGGCGCGATAGCGCGCGACCAAAAGAAAAAGCCCGGCCGATGGTCTCGGCCGGGCTTCGATCGTGGCGCTCATGAGCGCCATAGCGATCAAATCAGTAGCAGACGCGAACCGGGCGGATGACCCAGCCGTAACCGTCCCAGTAACGCTGGCGCTGCCAGTAGCAGGGCGCGGGCGGCGGGGGCTCGGCGACGTAGACAGGGCCGCCATAGGCCGGACGGCTCGACGCGATCGCGCCGCCGACGATGGCTCCGCCGATCAGGCCGGCCGCGAGGCCCGCGCCGACGCCGTCATGGGCCTTTGCGGACGGAGCAGCGGTCACCAGCGAACCGGCGACCGTCGCGACCGTGAGGGCGGCAACTAAAGTCTTCTTCATGCTCTTGGCTCTCCAGGGAGATGGGTTCCCCTTGTTAGAGGCGCCCGGGGTTCAAAGGTTCACGCACACTCTGATGGAATTGGCCTTGCAGCTAGGAAGCGCGCAAATGGTCAATCCACGGTAAACGCACACAGAGCTGTGACGAGAAAAAGCGGTCTTTTTCGGGCCCCGGGATGAACGGCGCGTCCGTAGTGAACCGGTTGGCGCCTCAGCCACAGACCCTGACGCGGCGGACGCGCCAGGCATAGCCGTCCCAGAAGCGCTGCCTCTGCCAGGCGCAACCGCCGTAATAGTCGTCGGCGACATAACCCGGACCCGGCGCGTAGTAGCGGGGCGGGTAGTAACCGGGGTCATAACCCGGACCATAGGCGTAGCCGGGCCCCGGTCCGTAATAATACGGAGAGGCGAGCGCGCCACCGACAATGGCGCCGCCGATGATCCCGGCCGCCACGCCGGCAGCGACGCCGCGCTGCGCATGGGCGGGCGTCCCGGCCGTCAGGGCCACAGCGGCGAGGGCAGCGACTGCCAGGAGCGACTTCTTCATTGGGTTTGACCTTTCGCACAAACACGCGGGAACTCTTTGGGAGATAAAGTTCCATACTTCGCTTGAATGATCAATGAACGGCACCTTGGCCGGGTGCGACGAATTGGTGTGGACCGCAGCTCCGCCAGGGAGGCGATGATGGGCAACGCGCTGATCAATGCATTGATTGCTGCCGGGGTCGTCTTTGCGATCGGCTACGGCTGGATCGCCCACCTCCAGAACCGCGGCCAGCGCCGCTCCCGCGCAGGGGCCGGCAGCGATGGCGGCAGTGGGGGCGGAGACAGCTATTCGGGGACGAGCGATGGCTTCTCGCTGGGGAGCTGGTTTTCGGGCGACAGCTCGGGGAACTCGACCGATGGCGGCAGCTGTTCCAGCAACGATAGCGGCGGGGGTGGGGATTGTGGAGGTGGTGGCGACGGTGGGGGAGGCGGTGGCGGCGACTAGATCCGCCGCAATCTTGATCCAGCGCAACACCCTATTTTAGAGCCGTTCTAGGCTGTTTGCGGGCCAGTTTGGAATAGCTTCAAATACCGGTTTTTCCTTTTGCATCCGGCCGGCCCCTTAAATATCGATGATGGCGCATCACCGAAGGGCCTGCCGCTTCCATGATCGTTTGTTCCTGTAACGTGCTGAGCGATGACGACATCCGCGCTGCTGTCGCCGAGTCCGACGACGCCGTGCGCCATGCCAAGCAGGTCTATGGCTGCCTCGGCTGTAGCGCCGAGTGCGGCCGCTGCGCGCGGACGATCAAGACCATCATCGACGAAGCGCTTGGCCCCTGCGCCAAGTCCTGCTGCTCCGGCTGCCCGCACAGCCACACCGTGGCCGCCAATGACGAGACGGCCGAGTCCGCCCAGTTCGCGCTCGCGGCCTGCTGAAATCTTCCGTAACCTCGGCTGAGCTTTTCCCCGGCTGCGTCCCCGCAGCCGGTTGCTCCCGTGCGTAAACTCATTTAGAAGCGTTCTAAATACGGTTTAGGACCGATTTGGACTGCAAGAGCTGGAGTGAACCATGCAGGGCGACGCAAAAGTCATCGACTACCTCAACAAGGCACTGCGTCACGAGCTGACTGCGATCAACCAGTACTGGCTGCACTACCGCTTCCTCGACAATTGGGGCCTGCTGGACATGGCCAAGGTCTGGCGCAAGGAATCCATCGAGGAGATGGAGCACGCCGACAAGCTCACCGCGCGCATCCTGTTCTTCGACGGCTTCCCGAACATGCAGGTGCTCGATCCCCTGCGTATCGGCCAGAACGTCAAGGAGATCATCGAGTGCGACCTCGCCGCCGAGATGAGCGCGCGGGCGCTCTATCAGGAAGCGGCGACCTACTGCCACGGCGTCAAGGACTATGTCACGCGCGACCTGTTCGAGAAGCTGATGAGCGACGAGGAGCACCACATCGACTTCCTCGAAACCCAGCTCGACCTGATCGGCCGCATCGGTCTCGAGCTCTACACCCAGAAGCACGTCGGCGGGCTCGAGGGCGAGGGGCACTAGGCTTCGGCGTCAGCTACCTGCTCCGATATCGTCCCGGCGAAAGCCGGGACCCATAACCGCAGGAAGTGGTTGAAGCGCGCGACCGGCAACTCCGAGTCTTCGTCAAATCACTTCCTGTGGTTATGGGTCCCGGATCTGCGCTGCGCTTGTCCGGGACGACACTGTGGCTGGTTGCGCCAGCTACAGCTGCTGCTTATAGCGCTCTTCCACGATCTCCTGACTCTCCGGTTCGCCCAGGCCCGTCTGGTCGTGAATGACTTCGACGATGCTTGGCATCACCGAGCGCTGCACCTTCTCCGGCGACCACAGCTTCGAGCGCATCAGCGCCTTGCCGCAGTGGAAATAGACTTCGCTGACCGCAACGTTCAGCACCGCGCGCGGTGGCTTGCCGAATTCCACCATTGAGGCGAGCAGGTCCGGATCGGCCGACAGCGTGCCGCGCCCGCCGACGCGCAGCGTCTCGTCGATGCCCGGGACGAAGAACAGCAGATGCACGAAGCCCGAGCCTTCGACGACGTTGCGAAAACTGTCGATCCGGTTGTTGCCGGAGCGGTCGGGCATCAGCAACTGGTTGGGGCCGGCGACGTGGACGAAGCCGATGCCGCCGCCGCGCGGCGAGGCGTCGACGCTGCCGTCGCTGCCAGAGGTCGCGAGCACGCAGAACGGCGACATCTCGATGAATTTCTTGGCATGCGCATCGATCGCGGGACGTGCCTTCGCGATCACGCGTGGGCTCGGCCTGGCATAGATGGTGGCGAGGTCTTCGGCGCAAAGATCGGTCAACGGTGTGCCTCCGTATGAGCTCGGCGGCAAACTACCCGATGGCGCCGCGCGCGGCCAACGAAATTCATTGCGATCCGCTAGACTGCATCGGCCGGCACGAAGCAGCTGATGATGATGGTGCCGCGATGGTGGACGTACCACACCACGGCCTGGCCGACCGGATTGCCGCGGTCGCGGATGATGGCGCGCTCAGGCACGGCCATCCACTGTCCCTCGATCGGTACCCAATAGGCGCCGTTGCGCACGTCGTAGTCGGTGCGATGGCCGTCGGAGATGTCGCAGCAGGGCACGCCGTTCGGCGCGATCACGCTCTTGAACCAGGCGCGGATGTCGGGCGGGACGTGGTCATATTGCCCGTTGTCGAACGCAAACGCCGCGCTCGTCAGCGCCGTCATCGCAGCCAGCCAAACGCACAGTGCGAGCCTGCGCATGCGATCCTCCTCATCGCGTGTCGTGCCAGTGGCGCGCGATTTGTCCCGCGCGTCGATTCGTATCGTTGACGCGATTAAGCCCGAGCTGCCGGCGCATTGCATGCTCAAATAATATGCGGCGCGAGAGGCGCCGCATATGATGCATTGCGATAAGAGGATTTGTCGCCGGTTTTACATCGTCCGTTGCGGCGCGGTTTGCAGCAATTGCCTGACCTGCTCGCTGTAGAATTTTGCATTGCCGGTGGTGCCGTGACCGCGCGTCTCGGTGCTGGCGGGGATCAGATACAGGCGGCTGTTCTTGATCCTCTTCATCGCCGCGTCGGTGAGGCCGGTCTCCGGCGGGTTGCGCTCGTCGTCGGCGGAGTTGATCAGCAGCAACGAGGCTTCGATCTGCTCCAGCTTCTCCCCGGCATTGTAGTCGTGCGAGGACTCCCACTGATAGACGAAGTCGTTGGCATCGACCGTGATCGGCGTCGCGAGCCGCTCGTCGACGATCTTGTCGGCCTTGGCCGCCGTCGGCGCCTGCGATTGATAGGCCAGCGTTCCGCCGATGCTCGCGATGCCGTACGCGGTGACGGCGTATTTCATCATGCGCGGCTGGCTGGTGTAGTTGCCGCCATTGTAGTCGGGGTCGTTGCGGATGGTGTCGAGCATGATCCGCCGCAGCATCCAGTTGCGCGATGCCATCTCGGTCGGCTGCGAGGCCATCGGGATCAGTGCGTCCATCGCCTTCGGATATTTCTCGCCCCACAGCCAGGTGTGCATGCCGCCCATCGAATTGCCGATGACGAGCCGCAGATGCTTGACGCCGAGTCCTTCCGTCACCAGGCGGTACTGCGCCTCGACCATGTCGTCGTAGTCGTATTTCGGAAAGCCCGTCTTCATGCCGTCGGACGGCTTTGACGATTTGCCGTGGCCGATGCCGTCGGGAATGATGATGTAATATTTGGCGGCGTCGAGCGGCTGGCCCGCGCCGAACAGCTCGCCGGCAAAGCCTGGCGTCAGCATGCTTGCGCCCGAGCCGCCCGTGCCATGCAGCACCAGCACCGGTTGCCCGCTCGGCTCTCCGACGGTGGTGTAATGCAGCCGCAGCTCCGGCATGACCTCGCCAGTGTGGAACTTGAAATCCCGGGCGATCCAGTCGCCCTGTTTTGGCGCAGGATAGTCGGCGGCCATGGCCGACGCTGAGATGGACAGCAGGATGGCCGACAGCGCCGCGCAAGAAGCCTTCATATTTTCTCTCTCCATGCGGCTCATATCCGGCGGCCGCGTTGCGGGGGATCTTAGCAAAACTCTCGGGAACAATGTAGGATTTTGGTTCCGCCGATCGTCCTCGAGGAAACCATCGGGAGAGACTGTATGTGCCGCAACATCAAGACGCTGTTCAACTTCGAGCCGCCGGCGACGGAGGACGAGATCCATGCCTCGGCCTTGCAGTTCGTGCGCAAATTGTCGGGCTTCAACAAGCCGTCGCAGGCCAACGAGGCGGCGTTCGACCGCGCCGTGGCCGAGGTCTCGGAGGCGGCGCGAAAGCTCCTCACCTCGCTGCACACCCATGCGCCGACGCGCGACCGCGAGATCGAGGCGGAAAAGGCCAAGGAGCGTTCGCGGTTGCGCTTTGGCTAGCGGATCCAGCGACCCGTTCCGTGATCTGGCTCACGGTGCGGGGCGCCGCGACTTGCAATGATGTCTGCCGGGGTTTTGCCAACCCGGAGCACGATCATGAGCCGCCCACTTCTTCCCCTCAGAGCAGGTGCCATCATC
The DNA here is from genome assembly GCF_056403875.1 of Bradyrhizobium sp. P2_E8. Classification (NCBI taxonomy): domain Bacteria; kingdom Pseudomonadati; phylum Pseudomonadota; class Alphaproteobacteria; order Hyphomicrobiales; family Nitrobacteraceae; genus Bradyrhizobium; species Bradyrhizobium sp. P2_E8. The sequence goes on along the minus strand of NZ_JBFUES010000042.1, from coordinate 4,014 downwards.
TTCACGCTGCTGTGGACCGCGTGGATGATGTGGTGGAGCGGCTCGTTCTCGAGCGCGAACGCCGCCATCCTGGCGATGTGCGGCGCGGCAGTCGGCTATCTCTGGTATCGCGCCATGCGCTGGCAGTTCGAGCGCATGGGCATGCTGCCACACAAGGATGATTCCTCAAGGGCTTCGTGATCCGGGGCAAGAGCGCGTGGCTAATCCCTGTGGCCGTGCTTCTTCTTTTTCTTCTTTTTCTTGTGGTCGTCGCCTTCGCCTTCGCCTTCGCCGTCGTCGCTCTCGTCATCGGCGATCGGCTCGTCGGTTTCCTGCACGGCGGCTTCCAGCGCCTCGCGCTCGGCGGCTTCGCGCTCGCGCTGGCGGCGGCGCTCGTCCCAGGCGTCGAAGAGCTGTTCGAGCCAGGGCAACACCTGTTCGATCGACGGCAGTTGGCCAGGTGGGCCGGCCTCGCCGCGCGGGCCTTGCGGTCCTGCCGGCCCTTGCGGTCCGACAGGTCCCTGCGCTCCGGCAGCGCCACGCGGACCGGCCTCGCCCAGCTTGCCTTGCGGCCCGGCCTTGCCCAGTGGCCCAGCCTTTCCGATCGGCCCCGGCTTGCCTTGCGGTCCTGGCTTGCCGCGCGCGCCGTCCGGGCCGCGCCGGCCCGGATGACCCTGCGGTCCCGGCCGTCCCGGCTCGCCCTGCCGCCCGCGCGGACCCTGGGGTCCCTGCCGTTTCTGTTCGTCTGCCACGCCACTGCTCCCTTGACCGGAAGCAAGCTACTTAGCGTCGTTTGACGACAGCAGCAATTCCGTCCGCGCATCGCACCACGCTTGATCAACATCAACCGGCGGCACGCGACGGCGTGTCATTGGAGGGCGCGCGGCCACAACCTCACGAGGAGCGACCGATGCGCGAAGCGTGGAAAATGTTCTGCTTGGCTGCAGTCACTTTTGGCATTGCGCTCGGCCTTGCCCACGAGTTCGTGCCCGATATCGTGCCGGTCGCTTTCGCCGAAGAGCCGCAGGGGTCATGGGCCGTCATGACGGCCTTCGTGCTCCGCGCGATCGAGCTGATCGCGGCCGCAGTCGCAATCATCGCGCTCGCGGTTCTCGCCGGCGCGTACCTGCAGCAGGAGCTGCGCCGCCGGTTTCGCAGCACATCGTCGCGCCGGGCGTCGCAGGCCGACTGATCGACCTGGCGCGGCCACGCGCTAGTCCTGATAGGCCGGCACGTCGATGCCGGAGGCGGCATAGAGCCTGATCTTGTTGCGCAGCGTGCGCACCGACAGGCCGAGCACGCGCGCGGCGCGTGTGCGGTTGCCGTCGCAGCGGGCGAGCGTCTGGAGCACGAGCTCGCGCTCGACCTCGTCGACGGTCGCACCGATCAGCAGCGGAACGATCTGGTTTGGAGCAAGGAATTCCGCGCCCTGCGGCGCGGCGACATGAACAGTGGTCATCAATATACCTCCCGACCAACGCCCGCTTCCATCATTGGAAGCGGATCGAGAACAAACGACCCCCAAGCCGTAAATCCACGGTGGTCGGGTTTGGTTAATGAAAGGTTAATCGCCGGCGATCGCACCAATTGACCTTGGGATTGCCGCGAAGCCGCCGCGATTGGCGCCGTATGCGCACGGATGCGGGCTTATCTCGCGCCACACTCCGTGTCATCGTCCGCGAAAGCGGACGATCCAGTACGCCGCGGCACCTCGCGGGACCTCTGGCGTCACTGGAATACTTGATGCCCCGCCTGCGCGGGGCATGACACCTTGTGTGTCGATAGATCGTCGCGTCCTCCTCACACCGTCCGGTACCCGCCGTCGACCATCACCATCGTTCCCGTGACGTAGGCCGACAGGTCCGAGGCGAGGAAGATCGCGGGCCCTACGATATCCTCGGGCTTGCCGGTGCGCGCCAGCGGGGTGCGATCGACGAAGGTTTGCACCAGCGCCGGATTGGTCGCGCGCACATTGGCGTTGATGTTGGTCTCGATGAAGCCGGGCCCGATCGCGTTGACGCGCACGCCTTCCTTGCCGAGCTCGGCCGCAAGCGCCTTGGTGAAGCCGAGCACGCCGTGCTTGGAGGTGGTGTAGGCCACCGAGCTCGGCGTGCGCAGATGCACGAAGGACTGGATCGAGCCGATATTGACGATGCGGCCCTTGGCTGCGCGCAACGGAGCGAGGAAGGCTTGCGTCATGTTGAAGACGCCGTTGAGGTTGAGCGCGATGATGTCGTTCCAGTCCTTCRCCACCGTCTCCGTCTCCGCGGTGAAGGCGTTGCGGCGGGTGATGCCGGCATTGTTGACGAGGATCGAGACCTGCCCGACGTTGTCGGCGACTTGCTTGGCCAGTGCAAAGCAGTCCTCGCGCCTGGTCACGTCGAGCGCGAAGCTCTCGGCCCCGCCGCCGGCGTTGCGGATCTCCTGCGCCGCTTCCGCGACCGTGTCGGCGTTGACGTCGAGCAGCACCACTTGCGCGCCCTCGCGCGCGTAGCCGGCCGCGATCGCCCGGCCGATGCCGGAACCGGCGCCCGTGACGACGGCGATGTGGTTTGCAAGCAATGCCATGACATTTTCCTCCCGGATTCGTTTCTAAGTTTCATGAAAGGCTAACTCGAAATTAAGGGGTCGGAAACGGCGGCCTTGGCATACTGATCTTCATTGCTAAACGTTGCGCGCATGATGGAACGGCTTGAATCCTGGAAATTGGCGCTCGAGCGCCTGCGGTCGCCGGAGTCCGCCGACTGGGCCGAGGCGGGCCGGCTGGTGGCCGAGATCGTGCGGATGAGCACCGATGTCACGCTGCGACAGGCCGCCGAGCAGGCGCTTCCGGTGCTGCGCCAGGCCGTGGACAATGACGATCACGGTGTCACGCTGGCGGCCCAGCGACGCATCGGCGTGGTCCTCGATGTCGTGCATGGTCTGACCGCGCCGCGCTTCGGCCGCCGCAACGCCATGCCGAAGAAACTCTCGAGCGAGGACCGCGCCCGAAAGGTGCTCGGCCTGCCGCTCGCGGTGCAGCTCACCTGCGAGGATATCAACCAGGCCTATCGCCGCGCCGCCAAGGGCATGCATCCCGACCGCGGCGGCAGCGCGGAAGCCTTCATCGACCTCGCCGCCGCACGCGACCTGCTGATCCATCCCGGCGCGCACAAGGACGCGTGAGAGCGCCTCAGCTCTTGTTCACGCAGCTTGGATAGGGCGCGGCTTCCCCTGCGACGATCGGGCAGAGCTCGATCGGGCTGAGCTCGCGCAAGCGCACCTGCCAGCGTTCGTCGTTGACCGGCGGCTCGTCGCTCTCGGGGCCGCGCTCGGCCCATTGGATGGTGTAGTAGTCCGTCGTGCCCTTCAGCGTGACCAGCAGCGCGGTCTCGCTGTGCCGGGTCGGGCCGCTGTCGACGCGGCCGCAGCCGATCACCGCGACGAAACCCTCGAAGCGACCGAAATTGGTGGCGCCGAGCGGCTGTGCCGCAAAGCTGTCCGGGCAGGCCGATTTGAAGCCGCCGGCGATGGAGCCTGCGAACGTCTCGGGCGAGGCGCCCGGCGTCAGCGTCATGCCCTTCTCGCCGGTGACGGTGATCATCTGCGTCCAGCGTTCCGGCGTCTCGCCCTTCGGCACGGCTTCGCGGATGTAGTGGCCGCCCTTGGTGTTCTCGAACACCGCGACGAAGTTCGACGGCATCGCGAAGCTGACGAGCTGGCCGAAGATCGGCGAGATCGCGCGGAAGGATTGCGGCGCCTGCGCGCGGCCAGCGGAGACGAGTGCGAGCGATACGGTGAAGATGGCTGCCGTCGTGGTGAGCGTGCGCATCGATTGATCCCGCGGGGACTAATTAGAAACGCTGGATAGAAACGCGAACGGGCAAGGATGCTAGCATCGCATCCTTGCCCGATCCTTGTCGTCCGCCGATCGAATCCTACCAGGCGCAGCGGCCGTTCTTCAGCGCGTGATCCTTCAGCGCCAGCGCGTCGACGAAGGTCGGCACGGTGGTGCTGACGCGGGCGTAGTCGGAGGGCCACGGCGCGGTCGGGATG
>NZ_JBFUES010000041.1:0-16375 GCF_056403875.1 Bradyrhizobium sp. P2_E8 | reverse complement strand
GTGCTGCACGAAGCGTTCTACGTTGCGACCACGGGCCGTCCGGGCCCGGTGCTGGTCGACGTGCCCAAGGACGTGCAGTTCGCGACCGGCACCTATCAYCCGCCGCGCAAGTCCGACGTGCACCGCTCCTACGCGCCGCGCGTGAAGGGTGATGCGACGCAGATCCGCAAGGCCGTCTCGCTGCTCGCGAACGCCAAGCGTCCCGTGATCTACAGCGGCGRCGGCGTGATCAATTCCGGCCCTGAAGCGACCAAGCTGCTGCGCGAGCTGGTCGAGGTCACCGGTTTTCCGATCACCTCCACGCTGATGGGCCTCGGCGCGTACCCGGCGTCGGGCAAGAACTGGCTCGGCATGCTCGGCATGCACGGCACCTATGAGGCCAACATGACGATGCATGATTGCGACGTCATGCTGTGCGTCGGCGCGCGCTTCGACGACCGCATCACCGGCCGTGTCGATGCGTTCTCGCCGGGCTCGAAGAAGATCCACATCGACATCGACCCGTCATCGATCAACAAGAACATCCGGGTCGACGTGCCGATCATCGGCGATTGCGGCAACATCCTCGGCGACATCCTCCAGGTGTTCAAGGCGGAGTCGAAGAAGCCCGACATCAAGGCGTGGTGGCAGCAGATCGCGCAGTGGCGCGCCCGCAACTCGCTCTATTACAGGAAGAGCAACGACGTCATCCTGCCGCAGCACGCGATCCAGAGTCTGTTCGAGGCGACGCGGGGCCGGGATACCTACATCACGACCGAGGTCGGCCAGCACCAGATGTGGGCGGCGCAGTTCTACGGCTTCGAGGAGCCGCATCGCTGGATGACGTCAGGCGGGCTCGGCACCATGGGCTACGGCCTGCCCGCGGCGGTCGGCGTGCAGGTGGCGCACCCGGACAGCCTCGTCATCGACATCGCCGGCGATGCCTCGGTGCAGATGACGATCCAGGAGATGTCGACGGCGGTCCAGTACGAACTGCCGATCAAGATCTTCATCCTCAACAACCAGTACATGGGCATGGTGCGGCAGTGGCAGCAGCTGCTGCACGGCAACCGCCTGTCGCACTCCTACTCGGAGGCGCTGCCGGATTTCGTCAAGCTCGCGGAAGCCTATGGCGGCGTCGGCATCCAGGTGCACAAGCCTTCAGATCTCGACGGCGCCATCCAGGAGATGATCTCGGTCAAGCGTCCGGTGCTGTTCGACTGCCGCGTCGCGGCGCTCGAAAACTGCTTCCCGATGATCCCCTCCGGCAAGGCGCACAACGAGATGCTGTTGCCGGAGCAGGCGAACGACGAGGCGACGGCCAAGGCGTTCGCGGGCGGCAAGGCGCTGGTGTGACGTCATGTTCGACCTGACGGAACTCGAGCGTGCACACGACATCGTGCGGCAGGCGGTGCCGGCCACGCCGGCGCATGCCTGGCCGCTGCTCGCTGAGCGCCTCGGCACCGACGTTGTCGTCAAGCACGAAAACCACACGCCGATCGGGGCCTTCAAGGTGCGCGGCGGTCTCGTCTATCTCGATCGGCTCAAGCGTGAGCGGCCGAAGACGCCGGGCATCATCTCGGCGACGCGCGGCAATCACGGCCAGAGCCTCGCGTTCGCCGCGAGCCGCCACGGCGTGCCCGCCGTGATCTACGTGCCCCGCGGCAACTCGGTCGAGAAGAACCGCGCCATGAAGGCGTTCGGCGCCGAGCTCGTCGAGCATGGCGAGGACTTTCAGGCGGCCGCGGAAGAGGCCCAGCGGCGCGCCCAATTTACCGGCTTGCACATGGTGCCGTCGTTCCATCCGGATCTCGTGCTCGGCGTCGCCACCTATGCGCTCGAACTGTTCCGGACGGCGCCAGATCTCGATGTTCTCTATGTGCCGATCGGGCAGGGCTCCGGAATCTCCGGCTGCATCATGGCACGCGACCTCCTGGGCCTGAAGACCGAGGTCGTCGGCGTGCAGTCGACCGAAGCGCCGTCCTATGCGCTGTCGTTCTCGGCCGGCAAGATCGTGACCACCGAGACCAGCAACACGCTTGCCGACGGCATGGCGACGCGCATTCCCGACGCGGACGCGCTGGCCCTGATCCGCAAGGGCGCCTCGCGCATCGTGCAGGTGAGCGACGACGAGGTCGCCGCGGCGATCCGCGCCTACTGGACCGACACGCACAATCTCGCCGAAGGCGCCGGTGCCGCCGCGCTCGCTGCGGCCCTTCAGGAAAAGACAAAACTGTCAGGCAAGCGCGTCGGTCTCGTGCTGTCCGGCGGCAATATCGATTTCGATCTGTTCAAGCGATGGGTGGTCGCATGATTGCGCGAGCGCTCGCCAATTGCACCACCGTCATCGTCCGGCTTGACCGGACGATCCAGTACGCCGCGGCAGATGTGAGACTCACTATGCCGGTGACTGCTGGATGCCCCGCCTTCGCGGGGCATGACAAGAAAGAATAGAGGGGACGACAATGAACCAGCCCGCATCCGCCTATTTCATCGAGGATCGCCACGATCCCAACGAGACGCATACGCTTTCGGTGCTCGTGCAGAACGAGCCCGGCGTGCTCGCGCGCGTCATCGGCCTGTTCTCCGGGCGCGGCTACAACATCGAGAGCCTCACGGTCTCGGAGACCGAGGCGCAGAAGCATCTGTCGCGCATCACCATCGTCACCACCGGCACGCCGATGGTGATCGAGCAGATCAAGCACCAGCTCGACCGCATGATCCCGGTCTACCGCGTCGTCGACATGACCCAGACCAAGCGCTCGATCGAGCGCGAGCTCGCGATGGTGAAGGTGCGTGGGCAGGGCGAGCACCGGGTCGAGGCGCTCAGGCTGGCGGATGCGTTCCGCGCCCGCGTGATCGACGCCACCACCGAGAGCTTTGTGTTCGAGATCACAGGCAATACGGACAAGATCAATCAATATATCGATCTGATGCGCCCGCTCGGCCTTGTCGAGGTGTCGCGCACGGGCGTTGCCGCGATCGGCCGCGGGCCTGAAGGGATGTGAACCATGCTGGCGCGCGACTGGTACTACAATGAGCGGAACCGGATGGGCATCGAGCCCGCGGTGGCGTCGATCTACGACAGCCACGACGATGCCGATCTGCGGGCGCGCGCCGCCCTGAAAATGCTCGGTGTCCAGCGCGGCTGGCGCATCGCCGACATCGGCTGCGGAAACGGCGTGCTCGCCACCGAAGCTGCGCTGATGGGCGCCGAGGTCGACGCCATCGACATTTCGCCCGCGATGCTGGCGCTCGCCGAGATCTATGCGCGCGACCGCAAGGCGCCCGTGCGCACGCAATCGGCCGGCCTGCTCAGCTTCGCCTACCGGCCGGAATCCTACGATCTGATCGTCAGCGAGTTCACGCTGCATCATCTGCCTGATTTCTGGAAAGTGGTGGCGATGTCGCGGATCTTTCGCGCGCTGAAGCCGGGGGCGAGCTTCTATCTGCGCGACATCGTTTATGCCTCGATGCCCGACGCGGTCGAGCGCGACGTCGAGCAGTGGGCAGAATTCCAGATCAAGAACCACGATTTCTCCCGCGAGGGCGTGGTCACGCATATGCGCGACGAATATTCCACCTTCGGCTGGGTGATGGAGCGGATGCTGACCGACGTCGGCTTCACGCTGGTCTCGGCCGACTATCACGCGCCGATGCACGGCACTTATCTGCTGCGGAAACCGAAAGCCGGCGAGCAAGGCTAGACCAGAACAAGAAACAGGGCTGCACGACAGGGCAGAACCGGAAACAACAATGAAGCCGGCCGACATCCTCATCGCCCTCCTGGTGGCGATCATCTGGGGGCTTGCCTTCGTGGCGAGCCGGATCGCACTCGACGAGTTTTCGCCGGAGCTGATGACGGCGATGCGCTTCACCATTGCCGCGGTGCCGTGCCTGTTCATTCCCAAGCCGAAGGTCGCCTGGTCGCTGCTGATCGCGATCAGCTTCACGCTGTTTCTCGGCCAGTTCCTGAGCCAGGCCTATGGCATCGCCCATGGCGTGCCGGTGGGGCTGACCTCCGTCGTCGTGCAGAGTCAGGCGCTGTTCACGATCGGCTTTGCCGCGATCGCCTTCGGCGAGCGGCCGACGCCGATGCAGACCCTCGGCATCGTCATCGCCGCAGCCGGGCTGCTGATGATCTGCGGCACCGTCGGCTACGATTTCAGCGTGGGTGCCTTCGCGGTGCTGATGATCGCGCCGGTCAGCTTTGCCGTCGGAAACATTCTGCTGCGCGGCGCGCGCGGCGTGCCGATGTTCGACCTGTTTGCCTGGCTTTGTCTCGCCACTGCGGTCCCGTTGCTCGCCCTCTCGCTCGTCGTCAACGGGCCGGCGCCGACCTTCCAGTCCCTGATCCACATGTCGCTGACCGGTCTCGTCTGCCTGCTGATGATCGGCGCCATCTCCACCAGCATCGCCTATTGGCTGTGGGGCCGGCTGCTGCGTGACTATCCCGCTGCCCAAGTGGTGCCGTTCGCTCTGCTGGTGCCGTTCGTCGGCTCGGCCGCCTCCAGCATCGTGTTCGGCGAACGCTTCGGACCCCTGAGGCTCGCCGGCATGCTGACCGTGATCGGCGGTATCGCGGTGATGGTGCTGGCGAAGCGCCCGCAAGTCCTGCCGAAGATCGCGTGAGGTGAATATGGCTTACTCGCTGTTCTATGCCTTCCTCGCCTTCATGGTGGTGATGTACTTCACCCCCGGGCCGAACAACATCATGCTGCTGGCGTCGGGCCTGACCTATGGCTTCCGGCGCACCATCCCCCACATCGCCGGCATCGTCATCGGCTTTGCCTTCATGGTCGCCGCGGTGGGCCTCGGGCTAGGGACCGTGTTCCTGGCCTATCCGATCCTCCAGACCATCCTGAAATATGCCGGTGCGGTCTACCTCGTCTATCTTGCTGCCGTGATCGCCATGTCCGGCCCGACCACGCCGGACGGCGAGAGCGGCCGCGGCCCGATGACCTTCTGGGGTGCGGCCATGTTCCAGTGGATCAACGCCAAGGGCTGGGTGATCGTGATCGGCACCATCACCGCCTATGCGGCGATTGCCCAGTTTCCCGTCAACATCGCGATCCAGACCCTGATCAGCCTGCTCGTCGGCACGGTCTCAACCGTGGTCTGGGCCCTGTTCGGGACTGCGCTGCGGCCGGTCCTGACCTCCGAGCGGCTGGTCCGGGCTTTCAACGTCGTGATGGCACTCCTGCTGCTCGCCWCCCTCTACCCCGTTTTCATGGATGCATGATGTCGCGGATTTCCATGCAGAAACGGGTTTCCCTAGGGGCTGAAAATGCTCTAGACAGCCCCCGAAATCCGCAAATTTCACCCTTCGGACACTGAGCTTTGGCCGATTCTGGCCCTGAATGAGGAAACGACTATGCGTGTTTATTACGATCGCGACGCCGACCTGAACCTGATCAAGGGCAAGAAGGTCGTCATCGTCGGCTATGGCAGCCAGGGCCACGCCCACGCGCTGAACCTGAAGGATTCCGGCGTCAAGGAAGTCGCCATTGCGCTGCGCAAGGGCTCGGCCTCGGCGAAGAAGGCGGAAGCCGCCGGCTTCAAGGTGATGGAAGTCGCCGAAGCCGCCAAATGGGCCGACCTCGTCATGATGCTGACCCCGGACGAGCTCCAGGGCGACATCTACCGCGAGCACCTGCACGACAACATGAAGAAGGGCGCCGCCCTCGTCTTCGCGCACGGCCTCAACGTCCACTTCAACCTTCTCGACCCGCGCGCCGACCTCGACGTGCTGATGATCGCGCCGAAGGGCCCCGGCCATACCGTGCGCTCGGAGTATCAGCGCGGCGGCGGCGTGCCCTGCCTGATCGCGATCGCCAAGGACGTCTCGGGCAACGCCCATGACCTCGGCCTGTCCTACGCCTCCGCCATCGGTGGCGGCCGCGCCGGCATCATCGAGACCACCTTCAAGGAAGAGTGCGAGACCGACCTGTTCGGCGAGCAGGTCGTGCTTTGCGGCGGCCTGGTCGAGCTGATCAAGGGCGGCTACGAGACGCTGGTCGAAGCCGGCTACGCCCCGGAGATGGCCTATTTCGAGTGCCTGCACGAAGTGAAGCTGATCGTCGACCTGATCTATGAAGGCGGCATCGCCAACATGAACTACTCGATCTCCAACACCGCCGAGTATGGCGAATACGTCACCGGTCCGCGCATCGTCACCGCCGAGACCAAGGCCGAGATGAAGCGCGTTCTCGCCGACATCCAGGGCGGCAAGTTCGCCCGCGACTGGATGCTCGAGAACAAGGTCAACCAGACCTCGTTCAAGGCGACGCGCGCCAAGCTCGCCCAGCATCCGATCGAGGAAGTCGGCGCCAAACTGCGCGACATGATGCCCTGGATCAAGAAGGGCGCGCTGGTCGACAAGAGCAAGAACTAAGCACCGTCATTCCGGGGGCGCGACGAAATCGCGCCCCCGGACCTCGATCCTTGTTCATGAGTTTCCCGGGTTTGCACGGACGCCAGCCCTGGGAATGACGCGGGGAGGCGATGTCCGCCTCGCGCCGGTGTGAGCTCGCTGATCGTGCGCGCCGCCCCCCGTGTCGCGCGAAGCTCRGGCCCAAACCGGCTTCGGTTTTACAGCAGCATCGGCTGTTTTTTTGCRCCCCCAAGTATTAGGACACCATTACTGACCTGATTTCCGTACGACTACGGGATCGAATTGCGATGGGCAGATCAACCAAATCTTAGCGCGGCCGGGCGAGGGTGAGCTATTGCTCGTACCACAGATGGACAATGCTGAACGCTTGGCGAAGGCTGGCCGGATCGCCGGGATCGTCCGTCACGATCCTGGGCGTCGTGTTTTCGCTCGTTGTCGTCGCTCTGTTCCTCGTTGATCTGGGCATCCGCTATCGAGATGCAGTCGGATCTGCGAAAACCGACGCGCTCAATCTCTCGGCCATTCTGGCCGAGCATGCCGCGGTGACGTTCGAAGACATCGATCGCGTGCTGCTTGAGGCGCAGGCGATCCGCAAGGACGCTTTGTCCGGAAAATACGCCGATCCCGGCGCGGCCAATATCGCGCTACGTCAACTGGTCAGGAGCTCGTCGATTCTCGTCGCGGTCGGCTGGACCGATGCGTCCGGCGCTGTCGTTGCGCATTCCTATGATCACGCGCTGCCGCGCAGCAACATCTCCGACATGTCGCACTTCATCGCGCAACGCGACGGCGCCGGTACCGGACTGTTCGTTGCGCCACCCTATCGCTCGGCGGGCGGCGACAAATGGTTCAGTGCGGCGTCACGCCGGTTGAACAACTCGGATGGGAGCTTTGCCGGCATCGTTACTGCGCCGCTGGATCARTCCTTTCTGCTGAAGATCTATCGCAAGATCGACCTGGGCCCGGACGGCTCGGTGGTCCTGCTCCATCGCACCGGACGGGTCCTCGCGCGCGTACCGGAACAGAAGGATGTCCTGGGCAAGTCGGTCGCCGGCGGCCCGCTGTTTACCAAGTATCTGCCGGTCTCCGAGGTGGGCTCATACGAGCTCACGAGCCCCATCGATGGCGTCGCGCGCATTGCTGGCTACAAGGCCGTGCCCGGCCTGCCGTTGGTCATGGTCGTGACCTACACGCGCAGTTACGCGTTGCAGCCATGGTACCGCCATCTCTACACCTTCGGCCCGCTGGCCGCCGCGATCGTCACCATTATTCTGATCGGCACATTCCTGCTGCGGCGGCAAACGAATGCGCTTGCTGCTGCGAGTGCCCGGTTCGATGCCGCGTTGAGCAACATGCCGCATGGGCTCAGCATGTTTGACGCCGACGAGAGGCTATTGGTCGCCAACAGCCGTTACCGCGAGATGTACGATCTCACGGAGGCGCAGGTCGAACCTGGAACGCTTCTCAGCAGCATCGTCGGCCACTACAAGGCGACGGGAGCCGACCTCGATGCGGAGGAATTCCTCGAGGGGGCAAAGCACCGGGCGCAACGAATCTTCACGCTTGGCAACGGCCGGATCATCTCGATCCTGCGCACGCCCATGGCCGACGGCGGTTGGGTCGCGACCCATCAGGACATCACCGAGAGGCGGCGAGACGAGATCCTGCTGGCCGAAAATGCCGCCGAGCTGAAGCTCATCAACACGCGGTTCGATGTCGCAATCAGCAACATGCATCAGGGTCTGTGCCTGTTTGATGCCGACAAGAACCTGGTCGTCTCCAACAGCCGCTATCAGCAGATGTACGATCTGCCGGATGAGCTGGTGCGGCCAGGCACGCCGCTGCAACGGATATTGCAATATTATGCGGATCGCGGCGAAACGAGCTCCCTGACGGTCGACCAGCATGTCCAGCTCATGCCGACCCAGCGGCAGCAGGACTACGCGTTGAAAGACCAGCGCCAGATCCTGATCCAGCGCAAGCCGCTGCCGGATGGTGGCTGGGTCGCGACCCACGAAGACGTCACCGAGCAAAAGCGCGGCGAGCAGATGCTGGCCCAGAAGGCAGCGGAGCTGGAGGCGATCAATACGCGCTTCGATGCGGCCCTCAACAACATGTCCCAGGGGCTCTGCATGTTCGATGCGGACCAGAGGATCGTGGTCTCAAACGCGCGCTATGCCGAAATTTATCATCTGGGCGGCGATCAGATCGGGCCAGGTACTTCGCTGGCGCAGATTCTCGAATATCGCCGCGAAAAAGGGACGTATTTTGCCGACGTCGCGCCGGACGTCTATCTCAGCCAGAACGTGAAGCAGCTGAGCGAGATCCGGGAACTCGCCGACGGCAGGGTGGTCGCGATTGCGCGCCACATGATGCAGGATGGCGGCTGGCTCACGACCCACGAGGATATTACCGATCGAGCGAGAAACGAGAAGCGTATCGCCTATCTGGCGCAGCACGATCTGCTCACGGGTCTTGCGAACCGCGCCGTGTTCTCCGAAAAGCTCGACGATGCTGCAAAGCGGTCGCAGCGTCATGGCACGACATTCACCGTGCTGATGCTGGATCTCGACAGGTTCAAGGCCGTCAACGATACGCTCGGTCACGCCGCGGGCGACCAGCTGCTCGTCGAGGTGGCGCGGCGGCTGAGTTCATCGTTGCGGGATACCGATGTGCTGGCGCGGCTCGGCGGCGACGAATTCGCGATCATCCAGGAGAACGAAAAAAATCAGAGCGAGGGCGCGATTGCTCTCGCTCTGAGGATCATCGGCCTGATCGAGCAACCCTTCGATCTTGGCGGCCATCGCGTCAGCGTCGGCACCAGCGTCGGCATCGCCTTCGCGCCGGAGCACGGCGCCGACGCCGAGACGTTGCTGCAGAAGGCGGATGTCGCGCTCTACGTGACGAAATCTGCGGGCCGAAACGATTTCCGCATCTTCCAGCCCGAAATGACGCAGGCTGCCGACACACAGAAGTCGATGGAAGGCGAACTGCGGGAAGCGATGGCCCGCAACGAGTTCGAGCTGCACTACCAGCCGGTGATCGACGCCAGGACGCGCACGATGACGGGGCTGGAATGTTTCGTGCGCTGGCATCACCCGTCGAAGGGCGTGCTGGCGCCTTTGCAGTTCCTTGATGTCGCCGAGCAGGCCGGACTGATGGTGCCGCTGGGTGAATGGATATTGCGACAGGCCTGCCTGGACGCGGCTGCCTGGCCGGCGCACATCAGGGTCGCCGTCAACGTGAGCGCCGCCCAGTTCCACAGGAGCAACGTGCTCGACGTCGTCCTGTGCGCGCTGGTCGAGTCGGGGTTGTCGCCGGAGCGCCTTGAGCTCGAAATACCGGACGTTGCGCTCCTGGAGGGGAATCTGCCGGCTCACCTGCTCACGGTCCGGCAACTGAAGAACCTTGGCGTCGGCGTCGTCCTCGACAATTGCGGCGTGGGTTATTCCGCGGGGAGCTACCTCCAGAGCTTCCCGTTCGACAAGCTCAAGATCGACCGGACGATCGCTCAGGGCTGCGCAACGCGAAAGGACTGCGCGGCGGTCGTCGCCTCTGCCGTCGCATTGGCGCGCGGTCTCGACGTCGCCACGGTCGCCAAGGGGGTCGAGACCCCTGCGCAATTCGAGGCCCTTCGAGCGGCGGGAGTGGACTTCGTCCAGGGGTATCTGTTCGGGCGACCCGTGCCGAACTCCGAAGTCAGTTTCGATATGCCGTTGCCGGCACAAAACGTCGCGTGATCTCATGACCTCCGTCGGAACACAGTCAACTCAACCCCCAAAGTCGAGAGAGATGAATTTGGAGACCGGCCTGATCGATCAACTCGAGATCGCGCTGGCGAGCCCGGAGCTGTCGAAGCGCGCCGAACTCCTGCGCCAGGTCGCCGATCTCTTCGTGCTCGGCTCGGGCAAGTTCACCGACGAGCAGGTCGATCTGTTCGATGAGGTGATGAGCACGCTCCTCAAGGATATCGAATGCGCCGCCCGGGCGACCTTCGGGAGCCGGCTTTCCAGATTGCCTGACGCGCCGCGCAGGACGATCCGCTTGCTGGCGTTTGACGACGCGCCAGAGGTGGCGGCGCCGGTCCTGGAGCACTCGCCACAGCTCGACGAGGCGAGCTTGGCGGAGAACGCGCGGACCAAGAGCCAGGATCACCTGCTGGCCATCGCCGGCCGCAGCCGGTTGACGGAGCCCGTCACCGACGTCCTGGTCGAGCGCGGCAACAGCGACGTTGCGATGCGGACAGCCGGTAACGGTGGGGCCAGGTTCTCGGTCCAGGGAATGTCCAGGCTCACCAGCCGGGCCCGGGATAATGGCGCGCTCGCCATGTGCATCTGGGCTCGCCCCGATATCCCGCGCGAGAGCTTGCTGAAATTGTTCGCCCATGCGTCCGAGATGGTGAGGCGCAAGCTGGAGGCGGCCGATCCGCGCCAGGCGGCGCTGATCCGGAGTGCCATTGCGGAGAGCTCCGATGAGCTTCAGACGACGGCGCGGGCAGGCTCGAGCGAGCATGCCCGCGCGTTGGCCGAGGTGAGCTCCCTGCATTCGAGCGGGCAACTGGACGAGGCACGGGTGCTCGGCTTCATCGGCGAGCGAAGCTTCGACAAGACCGCCGTCGCGCTGTCGCTCATGAGCAATCTGCCGATCGGAGCGATCGAGCGCGCGCTGGTTCGTTCTGAGCCCGAGCAGATTCTCATTCTCGCGAAGGCCATCGGTCTGTCCTGGGACACGACGAAGGCGATCTTGACGTTTCAGCCTGGTCCGGCCCATGAGGGGAAGGAGCGATTGGACGAATGCTTTGCGAGCTTCCTCCGGTTGAAGCCAAATACCGCGAAGGCTGCGCTCCAATTCTACCGGCTCCGCGAGCGGGCGGGGCAGGGGCCTGTCCACTAGCGCAAGCAAACCAATCATTAAGCGCTCGTCCGGTATATTCGAACCGCGATGAGGTGGACGTCTCGCCGTTTGCATCTCCTCTCAAGCTTTGTTGCTTCATTCAAACTCTTCGATGTTTGAAGCCTGCGCTCAAGACGAAGAATTGACGCTTAAAGCACATTCTTGGTCTCGCATCGTTTCTCCTGCGTTTCTTCCAGCGTTCAAACCGCAAAATCCTAGCGCCTTCAGGGCCAAAGATTCGGCTCTTCATCCGCATTCTGATCGCGCGCTGATCCTTGCAGCGCGACGTTCGCGTGCCACTTCTTCTTAAGAATCGACACCTGCTGCGCCTGCTTGAGAGTTGAGCGGCATTGCGCCCCAGCGCCCTTCCTCCTACATGATTGCGGGAACTTGAGGGGGAAACACATGCGATCTGTCGTCGTCACCGGCGCGTCCACGGGCATTGGCTGGGCCATTGCTAAATTCCTGGTCGGGCGCGGCTATCGTGTGTTCGGCAGCGTCCGCAAGCAGGCCGACGCCGACCGGCTCAAGGGTGAGTTCGGCACCAACTTCACGCCGCTTTTGTTCGACGTCACCGACGAGGCAGCAGTCTTCGCTGCTGCGCGAAAAGTCCGCGAGGCGCTGGGCGGCGAGACGCTGGCGGGTCTCGTCAACAATGCCGGCGTTGCCGTCGCTGGCCCCGTGCTCGAAATGTCGGCGGATGATTTCCGCCGCCAGATGGACATCAACGTCATCGGCCCGGTGATCTCGACGCAGGCGTTCGGGCCGCTGCTTGGCGCAGATCCGTCGCTGAAGGGGCCGAAGGGGCGGATCGTGATGATCAGCTCGGTCGCAGGCAAGAACGGCAATCCGTTGTCGGCGCCTTACTGCACCTCCAAGCACGCCATCGAGGGCCTCTCCGAGAGCCTGCGCCGCGAGCTGATGCTGTTCGGCATCGATGTCATCATCGTCGCCCCCGGCGCGGTGAAGACGCCGATCTGGAGCAAGGCCGAGCAGTTCGATATGTCGGTCTATCAGAACTCGCCCTATCTCCCGGCGCTCAACAAGGCCATGGCGTTCATGATGAAGCTCGGTGAGACCGGGCTGCCGGCCGAGCGGATCGCCGAAGTCGTCTTCGAGGCGCTCACGGCTGCAAAGCCCAAGGTTCGCTACCAGATCGCGCCCGACCAGATGCGGCACTTCATGACGGCCACACTGCCCAAGCGAGCCGTCGACCGCATTATCGCCAAGCGGCTCGGGCTACTGCCGCAGAGCTGAACCGGCCGCTCAGCCCGCCACGGCCGTCCGTCCGCGTGGATGGGCGGCCATCGTGATCAGCCGCAGCGCCATCACGGCGAGCAGGGGGACGAGGAACGCGGCATAGAGCGGCATCGCCGGCACGCGCTTGCCGAACGACACCATGAACTGGAACCAGAGGTAGTAACCGCCCACAAGGTGCAGCGTGCGCCAGGCGCGCGGCCCGATCAGCGCGGCGGTGCGGTCGAAGGAGGTCGCGCTCATCGCGATGATGAAGGCATAGCCGATGCCGCCGAAGATGTACGAGGCGGCGGAGGTCGCTTCCGCAAAGCCGGCCGGATCCATGTTGGCGAACGTGACGATCGCAACCGCGTGGATGGCATGAGAGGCCGCAAAGCTCAAGCCCAGATAGCGGCGGTTGCGGCGCTGCCAGCGCGTCCATGCGTTAGGCCAGAGCCGCGCCAGCGCCGCGGCGCCAAAGGCGAGGCAGAACAGCGTGAGCGAGCTGCGCGCCGTGAAGCGGATCACCATCCGCACGCCCTCGACCTCGAACTGCCGCATCGAGGCGATCCACAGGCTGAGGACGACCAGGGTGAGGGTGAGGGCAGCCAGCAGCCGCCAGCCTTCGAGCCAGCCTTGACGTTGTGACATGGTGGTCTCCTCCGTTATGTAATCATCGATTACATTTGGAGTCGACTTGTCCGTCAATGGTGTAATCGCTGCTTACATTCACTTTCGAGTGATGCTAGAAGGCCGAATGCCCGCCCGTCAGACCTCCAGGCCGCGCGCCCGCCAAACACCCAAAGCCCGGTCGTACCACCACGGCGACCTCCGCCGCGTGTTGATCGATGCCGCACTGCAACTGGCGGCTGAAGGGGCCGAGGTCTCCGTGCGCGAGGCCGCGCGCCGGGCCGCGGTATCGCCGGGGGCGCCGTTCCGGCACTTCCCCAACCGCGATGCCCTGATGGCGGCGGTGGCCGGCGAGGCTCAGCGGCGCTTTCGTGCCGAGATCGAGCTGGCGATGGGCGAGGCTCCGGTCGCCGATCCGCTCGGGCGTTTCCGCGCCTTCGGCCTCGCCTATCTGCGCTGGGCGATGCGCAATCCCGCGCACTTCGAGATCATCTCGACGGGGCGCTATTTCGCCCATGGCAGCTCCGCGGAGCTGACGCGCGACAATGCCGAACTGATTGCCCTGACGGAGCGAATACTGGCCGAGGCGGCGGAGCAGGGCCTGCTGCGGCCGGCCGACCTCAAGCGGATCCAGATCGCCGGCCGCGCGCTGGTCTACGGCTTTGCCCGGATGAATCTCGATGGCCACTTTCCGCGCTGGGGCGTGGAGGAGGGTGAGATCGAGCGGATGGCGGAAGGGGTCATCGACCTGTTCATCGCCGGGATCGCCAAGCCCTAGGGTTGCTTGCCGCGCGACACATTCGCCCGCCGCTAAGATTAAGAAGGTTGGATCGCGGGCGCGCGTTGCCTGTCCTTGACTGTTCCGTTACAGTTTTATGACACGGTGCAGGCTTCCGGCTGCGCCGGATGCCCTAGCCGCCTTCGGGCCGGCCGGACGGCTAGGATCATCGCGCCGGACCAGCAGTTGCGTGTGTCGATGGCGTCCGCGCCCAATCCAGGTCCTTCTGCCACGACTGCCGTGCTGGCGAGCGTCGCTGCGCTCGGCATCTGGCGGCTGCTCGCGGTCGCCGCGCCGCATCTCGCGGCGCTCGCGCTGATGTACGAGACCGAGACCGATTTCGGCTCGCGCCTCTCCTTCGCGCTCGCCTGGGGCATCCTCAATTTCTTCTGGATCACGCTGCTGCGCCGGCCGGCGCTGTCAGGCGCGCTGTCGCTGACCATGGTCGTCGTGCTGGTGCTGCTGTCGCGGCTGAAGCACGACGTCGTGCAGATGACGGTGAACTTCATCGACCTGATGATGATCGACCGCGACACCGTCGCGTTCCTGTTCACAATCTTCCCGAATTTGCGCTGGTCGGTGATCCTGGCCGGTCTCGTCACGCTGCCGCTGATGTACGCGCTGTGGTGGCTCGATCCGTTCCGCATCCGCCGCCTGCCGGCGCTCGCCTGCAAGCTCGCTTGTCTTGCCGCGCTGGTCGGCTATTCGCTCTATCACCCGGATGAGGCCTGGCGCGGCTATTACGACGACGGCTATCTGTCGAAGTTCTTCCGCTCCGGCGTCAGCGCGGTGTCCGACTTCGCGCAGTACGGCTTCATGGAATCGGCCGCCTCGACCAATGAGCGGCTCAACATGCCGCTGGTTGACGCCTGCCATCCCGCGGGCCGCCGGCCGAACATCATCATGATCCATGATGAATCGAGCTTCGACATCCGCGCCGCGCAGGGCATCAAGGTGCCACAGGGTTATGGCAACCACTTCAAGTCGTGGGACGGCAAGCAGCGCACGTTTATGGCCGAGAGCAATGGCGGGCCGAGCTGGTTCACCGAATACAACGTGCTCGCCGGCCTCTCCTCGCGCTCGTTCGGGCGCTTCGCGTATTTCGTGACGCGCATCGCGACAGGCCGCGTCGAGCGCGGCCTGCCGCTGGCGCTGCGCCGCTGCGGCTACGACACCCTGTCGCTCTATCCCGCCTATGGCGGCTTCATGGGCGCGCGCAGCTTCCAGATGACGACCGGCGTCGAGCGCTTCCTCGATTCGAAGGATCTCGGCGCCAAGGACGTCGAACCGGATTCGTTCTTCTACGACAAGGCACTCCGGCTGATGGGCGAGCGGACGCCGAACAAGCCGCTGTTCACCTTCGTCTATCTCGGCGCCAATCATTTCCCCTGGGAGACGCGCTTCCGTCCCGATTTGCTGCCGAACTGGCGCGCGCCCGGCAATGTGGCTTCCATCGACGAATATCTGCGCCGGCAGGCGATGAGCGCCGAGCAGTACAAGGCTTTCGTCGCCGGCCTCAAGAAGACCTTTCCCGGCGAGCCTTTCCTGATCGTGCGCTATGGCGATCACCAGCCCGAGTTTGCGCCGAACCTGCTCGAGCCCGGGCTCGACGAGGGCGCGCTCGGCAAGAAACTCGACGCCTACGATCCGCGTCTCTACGCGACCTACTACGCGATCGACGCCGTCAATTTCGAGCCGGTGAAGAGCGAGGCCGTGATGGACACGATCGACGGCGCGTATCTGCCGCTGGTGATCCAGGAAGCCGCCGGCATCCCGCTCGACCCGTCCTTCGCCGAGCAGAAAGACATCATGCTCCGCTGCAAGGGCATCTTCTACGGTTGCAAGGACGGCGCCGAAGCGCGGCGCCTGAACCGGCTGCTGATCAATGCGGGGATGATTCGGGGGCTGTAGCCTCACGCGTTTTGCGAGGACGGTGCCTTGGTGCGTCGATGCCTCCCCAGATCGTAGGGTGGGCAAAGCGAAGCGTGCCCACCATCCCGTTGCGCGTGTCGAGAGACGGTGGGCACGGCGCTTACGCGCCTTTGCCCACCCTACGAAATCCGGGTCTACGGTTTGCCAACCTTCTCCCACAGCCACTTCGCCACCACATCCGGCGACGAATTCGCATCGTTACCGGCCGCGCGCAAATTCGCCTCGCGCATAGTGGTGATGTCGATCTTCCCCAGCAACGGTTTCAGCGCCTCCTGCAACCGTGTGTCGCCTGCGCGTTTCGGTGCGAGCAGCAGAATCGCATCGTAGGGCGGGATCGCCTGCCTGGGATCATCGAGCGCAACGAGCTCGTATTTCGCGATCAGCCCGTCGCTGGTGTAGCCGGCGATGACATCGACCTCGCCGCTGGCGACCGCTGCATACATGAAGTCCGGCTGCATCTGGCGCTGGGCGCGGAATTGAAGGCCGTAGGCCTTTTGCAGCGCAGCCCATTCGGGCCGCGAGAAGAACTCGTA
>NZ_JBFUES010000040.1:0-16385 GCF_056403875.1 Bradyrhizobium sp. P2_E8 | reverse complement strand
CTACTGCTTCTGCAGCTTGGTCAGCGTCCCGGTGCCGTTATTGTCCGTCGCAGAGTAGCTCACCCTGTCGCCGGCATGGACGGAATCCAGCATCGCGGCATCCTTGGTCTTGTACTCCTGGAGCGCGCCGGCGCCGCCCGCGCTGCCGCCGACCGTTCCCTTCTGCGTCTGCTGGATCGAGATCGTGCCGTTGAGACGGTCGATCCTGGTGACCATTCCGGTCATGTCGTCAGCAAAAGCGCTGGATCCGAGCATGCTGAGGACCGCAGCGCCTGCGAGGATAAATCTGGTGGTTCCCATCGAGGCCTCCCGGCATTTCGAGATTCACATCGACAAGACATCCTAGAGCGATTTGGTTCCGGCAGATAGCGTTGCAAACGTTAACAGTCGCAATGAGATCGCGGGAACTTCTGCGGAGTCGTCAGCGAGGTTGACGCTATTCCATTTCCTGCTGGATCACGCGGCCGAGCGCGAACAGGCGCTGGTCGATCGAGGTCGGAACCTCGCACACGAACCGCACCACCTTGTGGCGGTCCTCGAAAATGCGCGTCTTCCAGATCAGCTCGTTGCTGAGCGCCTCGACCTTCGCCTCGTCGCGCGGTGTCACCCCCTGGAGGGCCTGGAGCGCCAGCGTCTCCTCGCGGATATTGTCGGCGGCGTCGCGCTGCTTGCGGCTGACACGTTCGAGCCCGACCATGACCTGGGCGCGCTGGGCGTTCAGGGTCTCGAACAGGCCGGCGAAGAGGAGCTTTGCGTTCGTGGTCTTGTCGGTGGCGGAGCCGGCCAGGAATTCCTTCACCGATTTCTCGGCCTCGTCCAGCGGCGTCTTGCGCGCCGACAGCTTTGAGACCAGCGCGCTGACCTTGGCATCGTCCTTCCACTTGGTCTGGACATCGTCGAGCGCAGGCCCAGCCCAGACCGCGGCGAGCGAGATCTCCGGCACTTTCGCCTGCGTGCACGGCCAGTCCGGATAGCGCGGATCGACCGCGTGCGCGGCCGTGCCCGTGGCGGCGAGCGCCAGAACGGCCATGGTCACGATCCGAACCTTCATCCTTCGCCTCCCGCAGGGCCCCGTCGCGCCAGCCCGCGCGAGGGATCATAGGCCAGAATCGCGCCGATCATGAAGACGATTGTGCAGCTCGCAACCACCGCCAGCGAGATCCAGTTGACCTGTCCGTACAGCGCGAAACGGATCAGCTCGACCGCATGGGTGAACGGATTGGCCTCGCAGAGATAGTACAGATACGGGCTGCCCTCCTGCACCCGCCAGAGCGGGTAGAGCGCCGACGATGCAAAGAACATCGGGAAGATCACGAAGTTCATCACGCCGGCGAAGTTCTCCAGCTGCTTGATGCCGGAGGAGATCAGCATGCCGAGCGAGCCCAGCATCAGTCCGGACAGGATCAGCGCGGGCAGCACGGTGAGGTAGCCGGATGATGGCGGGGTGATGTCCCAGAACCACGCGATCAGGAGGAACGCATAGACCTGGAGCAGCGACACCGCGGTGCCCGCGAGCAGCTTGCAGAACAACAGGAAGCCGCGCGGCAGCGGGCTCACCAGCAGCGTGCGCATATTGCCCATCTCGCGGTCATAGACCATCGAGAGCGAGGACTGCATGCCGTTGAAGAGCTGGATCATCGCCATCAGCCCCGGCGCGATATAGACCTCGTAGAGGATGTAGGTCTCGTAGGGCGGGATGATGGAGATGCCGAGCACCTGGCGGAAGCCGGCGGCGAAGATGAACAGCCACACCAAGGGGCGCACCAGCGCCGAGACGAAGCGCTCGCGCTGATGCAGGAAGCGCAAGCCCTCGCGCCAGACAATGCCGGTGAGGCAGGTCATGTACTCCTGGAACGAGAAGCCGCGCGGCGCCTCGCGGGTGGTGATGCTGCTCATGCGCCGCCTCCCGGCATCACTTGCGCGCCGGTCAGGCGCATGAAGGCGGTGTTGACGTCCTGTGCGCCGGCTTCGGTGACGACGCGGCTCATCGGCCCCTGCGCCAGCACCTTGCCCTGGTGCAGCACCACGAGATCGTCCCCGGCCATGATCTCGTCGAACAGATGCGTGGCCCAGAGCACGCCGATGCCTTGCTCGGTGACGAGCTGGCGGACGTGGCTGATGATGTCGGCGCGCGCCTTGACGTCGAGGCCGACGGTCGGCTCGTCCAGCAGCAACAGGCGCGGCCGGTGCAGCAGCGCGCGTGCGATCTCGAGCCGCCGCATCTGGCCGCCGGAGAGATCGCGCACCTTGCTGCCGGCGCGCTCGGAGAGGCCGATGCGGCCTAGCAGCTCGGCGCTGCGCGCGGCGGCCTCGCGGCGGCTGATGCCGTGCAGGGCTGCGTGATAGAGCAGGTTCTGCGTCAGCGACAGATCGAGATCGAGCGTGCGCGGCTGGAACACGACGCCGAGCAGCCGCAGCGCCTCGCCGGGGCTCTTGCTGACGTCGTGACCGAAAATGCCGACGCGGCCGGACTGGATGCCGAACAGCCGCGTGATGAGCGAGAACAGCGTGCTCTTGCCGGCACCGTTGAGGCCGAGCAGCGCGGTGAAGCTCGCCGGCTGCACGTTGAAGGAGACGTCCATCAGCGCCCGGCGCTGGCCATAGGCGTGGCTGACAGCGTCGATCGACAGCGCCGGCACCGCCGCCGGATCTAGCTTCGGCGCGCTCTCGCGTGGTTCGGCGATGGGGGCGGGACTGGTCATGGCGCGATCGTGATGCCCCAGGGCAGTTCGCCCACCTGAATGGTCTTGATCACCTTTTGCGCGGCGACGTCGATCACGGAAACATCGTTCGACACGCCGTTGGTGGTGAGCAGGTATTTTTCGTCCGGCGTGAACGCCATGTGCCAGACCCGCTGCCCGACCAGCAGGTATTTCGTCACCTTGCGCGAGGCGACATCGACCACGGCGATACGGTTGGCGGGACCGAGTGCGACGAAGGCGGTCTTGTCGTCCCTGGTCATGCCGATGCCGACCGGCTGGATGGCCTCTTTCCGCAGGCCCGGAATCTCGAACGTGACCTTGCCGATCACCTCGTGCTTCCTGGGATCGATGATCGAGACCGTGCCGCCGATCTCCGAGGACACCCACAATTCGGACGCGTCGTRCTTGAACTCGGCAAAGCGCGGCCGCGCGTCGACCAGCACGTTGGCGACGATCTGGCGCGAGGTGGTGTCGATGAAATGCGCCATGTTGGTCGTCTCGGACGTGTTGATCAGCGTCTTGCCGTCGGGGCTGATGGTCATGCCCTCGGGCTCGACGCCGACCTGGATGTCGCCGAGGCGGGCGCGCTTTTCGAGATCGATCACGGTCACGGTGTTGTCGKTCTCGTTGGCGACGTAGAGGATCTTGCCGGCGGCATCCTGGGCGAACAATTCGGGGTCGGGGCCGGAGGGCAGGCTGTCCACGATGCTCTGCGTCTTGGCGTCGATCACCTGGATGGTGTCGTCGTCGCCGACCGCGACCATCACGAACTTGCCGTCGCGGGTGAAGTCGATGCCGCGCGGGCGCTGGCCGACCTTGATGGTCTTGGTCACCGTCCAGCTGTCGGTGTCGATCACCGAAACCGTGTTGCTCTTCTCGTTCGAGACATAGGCGATGAAGGCATGCGCGGGCGCCGCCGCAAGCGCCAGTCCGGAGAGAAGCCCAACACGCCACATGCGCGACATCCGTGTCCTCACTTCAATTTGCATTTGCTCTCCGGACGGTCATAGCCGAGCGTGTCGAGCTCGGAGACCTGGTGCAGAAAACCCTCCTGCGGCGAAACCGAGACCACCATGCGGCCGTCGACCAGCAGGATCGGCTGGCGCAGCTGGAGATTCCAGTCACGCAGCGTCAGCCGCGTGCCCTTGAAGGCGGCGACGGAAAAATCCGGCCCCTTGATGAAATCGGCGACCTTTTTCACATCGCCGGAATTGGTGCGCGAGGTGGCTTCGCCGATCATGCGCACCGCCGTCCAGGCCTGCATGTCGAGCGCCGTCATCCGCCGCGAATTCAGCTTGATGAAACGGTTCTGCATCTGGATTGCGCCCCACTGGTCCTGCGCGGCGTCCCAGCTGCGCGGCACGAGGCCCGCCGAGCCGGCCACGGGCCGCGGATCCCAGGTGCGATAGGGCAGGTAGGCGCCGAACACCTCGCTCTCGTCGGCGGCGACCAGCACGTCATAGGCGGGGGCCTGTTGCGTGAACACCGGCATCTGGCGCTGGATCAGCGTCACGCCCGAGTCGGTGCGGCGCGCACCGCCGGCGTCTTCAAACGTGCGCTCCTGCACGATCTTGGCGCCGAACCGCGTGGCGGTGCGCCTCAGCGCGTCGGCGAACAGCTTGTCCTCGTCGTGCGAGCCGACCACCAGCAGCCAGCGCTTCCACTGCTTCCACACCAGATACTGGCCGAGCGCATCGGCCAGCATCGCGCGCGTCGGCGCGGTGTGGATGACATTGGCGCGGCAATCGGCCTCGCGCAGCCGCTCGTCGATCGCGCCGGCGTTGAACAGCAGCGTGCCGCGCTCGCGCAAGGCATCCGAGACCTTCAGCAGCGCGTCGGCCGGCAGGTCGGCGATGATGAAGCCGTTTTTCTCGGCAAGCGCAGTCGCAGCCTGGACCGGATCTTCGCCTTCCCTGATGCGGCGCTCCTCCAGCGTAAAGCGCTGGCCCAGGAATTTTCCCGTCGTGTTGTTGTCCTCGATGGCGAGGCGCGCGCCCGCAACGCCGTCATTCTCCGCGGGCTGCTCGACCAGCGACAGCGTCGATCTGGTGCCGGCGATTCCGAGATAGCCGACGCCGATCATGACAGGGTCGGCCGCGAACGCGCTCGTCGCAGCAAGACCCAGGCCGATCAGGCCGACCAACCATCGGATCATGTTTCCTCCAAACGTCCTCCCCGGCTTGACCGCCGATGGAGAATTGTCTCTGCTAAAGCATGACCGATTTGTCAGGCCATGCAACCCCGCATTTCGTCCTCGCGACGCGAGGACGCGGAATCACGATCATGCGAGCGCTGCTGTGTTTCGCCGCTTTGCTGTTGACGGGCTCGGTCGCGCTCGCCGATCCGCCGAAGCTCGCCGTGTTCGATTTCGAGCTGATCGACACCAGCCTGCCCGGCGAGTTCTACGGCTCCAAGCCGGAGCTGGTACGGCTCGATCGCATCAGCGAGCAGCTGCGCAAGGAGCTGGCTGATTCCGGCCGGTTCCAGGTGCTCGACATCGCGCCGGTCAGGGACGCCGCCCGTCACGCCAATCTGCAGGCCTGCGGCGGCTGCGACCTCAAGCTCGCCGGGCAGCTGGGTGCCGACCTGGAGATCACCGGCATGGTGCAGAAGGTCTCGAACCTGATCATCAACCTCAACATCTACCTGCGCGACGTCAAGACCGGCGCCATGATCACGGCGGCGAGCGCCGACATGCGCGGCAACACCGACGAATCCTGGACGCGCACGATGAGCTACCTGATCCGCAACCGGTTGCTGGCGCCGAATTACGGCAGGCCGTGAGATCTTCGCCCCTCCCCGCGTGCGGGGAGAGGGAGAAGACATCACCCCTTCAATCTCTCCGCGTGCCAGTTGAGATGTTCGCCCATGAAGGTCGAGATGAAATAATAGCTGTGGTCGTAGCCGGCCTGCCGTCGCAGCGTCAGCGGGATGCTCGCTTTCGTGCAGGCGGCTTGCAGCAGCTCCGGCTTGAGCTGCTCCTTCAGGAAATTGTCGGCATCGCCGACGTCGACCAGGAAGCCCGAGAATTTCGCGCCGTCCTCGATCAGCGCCACGGTGTCGTGACCGCGCCAATTGTCCTTGTTCGGCCCGAGATAGCCGGTCAGCGCCTTGATGCCCCAGGGCACCTGCGACGGTGCCACGATCGGCGCGAACGCGCTCGCCGCGCGATAGCGGTGCGGATTGCGCAGCGCCACCGTCAGCGCACCGTGGCCGCCCATCGAATGGCCCATCACCGACTGCCGCCTGGCATCGACCGGAAAGTTCTCGGCGACCAGCTTCGGCAGCTCGGCGGTGACGTAGCTCCACATGCGATAGTTGCGTGCGAACGGCTCCTGCGTCGCGTCGACATAGAAGCCGGCGCCCAGGCCGAAATCATAGGCATTGTTGGGATCGCCCGGGACGTCCGGCCCGCGCGGTGAGGTGTCGGGCGCGACGAAGATCAGGCCGAGCTCGGCGCAGGCTTTGCGGAATTCACCCTTCTCGGTGACGTTGGCATGCGTGCAGGTGAGGCCGGACAGATACCAGACCACGGGAAGCTTGGCGCCGTCCGCATGCGGGGGRACGTAGACCGAGAACACCATGTCGGTTCCGGTCGCCTGGCTCGCATGGCGGTACACGCCCTGCACGCCGCCGTAGGATTTGTTGGTCGAGACAGTCTGAATCGTCATGCCCTAAGCTCCAGTGGCACTTAACCACATCAACATTGCAACGCTTGTGTGACCGAATGTGTGGCGGCCGCCCGCGCGTCAGGCGACGCCGCTGTCGATCGCCAGCCGCACCAGCTCGACCGAGGTCTTGACCCCGAGCTTCTGGCGCATGATCGACGAGGTGTTGGCGACCGTCTTGTAGGACGACTGCACCAGCCAGGCGATCTCGGACAGGCTCTTTCCGGCGCTGAGCAGCCGCAGGATCTCTATCTCGCGCGCGTTCAGCTTGGACAGCGGGCTTTGCGCCAGCGCCGGCCCAGCGAAGGCGATGCTGCGCGCGATCGCGCTCGGAAGGTAAGTGCCGCCGCCTCCGACGGTGCGGATCGCCTCGACGAGATCGTCGGGGTCGCCGGTCTTGGAGACGTAGCCCTTGGCGCCGCACTCGATCGCGCGCGCGGCGAAAGCAGGGTCGTCGTTCATGCTGAACATGATGATGCGGGCCTCGGGCGCGCGCTCGAGGATGCGGCGCGCCAGCTCGAAGCCGGAGACGGTCGGCAGGTTGATGTCGATGACGCAGAGGTCGGGGCGCTCGACGATGAAGACGCATTCGCCGTCTTCGGCGTCGGCGGCCTCCAGGATCTCGATCTCGCCCTCGTCGGCCAGCACGGCACGGCAGCCGGAGGCCAYGATGGGATGATCGTCGACGATCAGAATGCGCATAGGCGTTCCCCGCGACAGCGCGTTCCCCGTGATAGAACCTGCCTGTTTTGCGCCGCATGATACCGGACAGGAGAGCCACGCGCGTCTCATGTCGCCTCATGCAACCCGGCCGGGATTGCTGTACGCTTTCGATTAGATATCGGGCGCTTCGCCTCTGTCAACGTCATCGGACAGGTGCAGGCCAGGCTTTGCAAGTAGCAGGCGACACCAATGTGGCAAAATCTATCCTTGCGCGCGCGCATCAACCTGCTGCTGGCGCTTTTGCTGGCGCTGGGGCTCGCCGTCAACATCGGCCGCCAGGTCACGGAGGCGGGGCCGCGGGTGCAGGCCGAGGACCAGAGCGTGATCCGGCTCGCGCGCGAATTCATCGAGATGATCGTCGCGGACCTGAACGAGGCGCCCGATCCGGATGCGAGGCTGAACCAGATCGCGCGCGATCTCAGCCGGCTGCGCCATGTCAGCATCGCGCTTCACGATTCCGGCGGGAACCCGCTGACGCCACCCCGGCCCGACGCCGATGACGACACGCGCGGGCCGCCGGCCTGGTTCGTCAGCTTGGTTCATCCCGAGCAGACCGCGGTCAGCGTGCCCGTCTCGATCCATGGCAGGCCCGGCTCGCTGCGGATCACCTCGCATCCGGACGACGAGATCGCCGAGATCTGGGACGGCATCGTGACCCAGCTCGAGGTCGGCTCGGTGATCGCGCTCGCGCTGTTCCTGGTGATGATGAATGTGGTCGGCCGGGCGCTGGCGCCGCTCCAGTCGCTGGCGGAGGCGATGACCGAGCTCGAGGGCGGGCACTATGAGGCGCGCGTCGCGCCGGGCGGCGCGCCCGAGCTCGCGGCGATCTGCACCAAGCTCAACCATCTTGCGGCAACGCTCGGTGAGGCGGTCGAGGACAAGCGGCGCCTTGCCGAGCGCGCGGTGTCGCTCCAGGACGTGGAGCGCAAGGAGATCGCGCGCGAGCTGCATGACGAGTTCGGGCCGTATCTGTTCTCGCTGCGCGCCCATGCCAGCGCGCTGGCGAAGCTCGCGGACGGGCGGGCGCCGAGCGCGGAGGCGGTGCGCAAGCACGGCAGCGCCTTGCTGGAGCAGATCAACGCGCTGCAGCAGTTCACCCGCCGCGTGCTGGAGCGGCTGCGTCCCGTCGGCCTCGCCGAACTCGGCCTCGGCCAGGCGCTCGAATCGCTGTCGCGGCTGTGGCGGGAGTCGCATCCCGACGTCACGATCCAGACCACGATCTCGTCCGGGCTCGGGGCGACCGGAGAGACCGCCGACCTCACCATCTACCGCGTCGTGCAGGAGGCGCTCACCAACGTGTTCCGCCATGCCGGCGCGACGGCGGTCAATGTCGTCATCGAGCCGGCAGAGCAGGTCACGCGCGATGGCCGCTGCTGTGCCCGGGTGCGGGTCAGCGACAATGGCCGCGGCATGGAGCCGGGCCAGAAGCTGGGCTTCGGCCTCGTCGGCATGCGCGAGCGGATTCTGGCGCTGGGCGGCACGCTCAACGTCGTCTCCGGCGACGGCGGCTTGACCGTCGAGGCGCTGGTGCCGACGGCGGCGACCTGATCGGGAAAAATTCCCGATTTCGTCGGGAAAACGGGTGCGGATATCGCCCGACCTTTTGTGGCTGGCGCGTGAGCTGCCGCCGAATACACTCGTCTCGACCAAATGGCGAAAAATCAAAACAGCCGGCGGTCACGGATGGGAAGGCTGGGATGGGCACGCGTCATTGGTTCAAGCGTCGTTTGTGGATGGCCTCGGTTTCGACGGGGCTGCTGTCGGGGCTGGTCCTTGCAGGCCCTGCCGGGGCTGCGCAGGATGAGGAGACCAACGTTCAGAACCTGCCGCCGGTCGAGGTGACGGCGCCGCCGCCCGCGACGACAAGGCGCAACGTATCGTCGCGGCCGGTGGCGCAAGCGGGGGCATCGTCGTCGAACCGCCCCAAGACACGCATCTACGTCTACCCGACCGCGCCGGGCACCGGCAGGGGTCTCGATGTCGACAAGGTTCCGTCGGCGATCAACGCGGTCGATGCCAACCAGATCAGGCGAACCGGCTCGCTCAACGTCACCGACGCGCTGCGCGACAACATCGCCGGCGTCAACATCAGCGAAGTCACCGGCAATCCGTTTCAGCCGGATGTCGAATTCCGCGGCTTTGTCGCCTCGCCGGTGACGGGCACGCCGCAGGGCCTTGCCGTGTACCAGAACGGCGTCCGCATCAACGAAGCCTTCTCGGACGCCGTCAACTGGGACCTGATCCCGACCGCCGCGATCAGGTCGGTGACGCTCGTGACCAACAACCCCGCCTTCGGCCTCAATGCGCTGGGCGGCGCGCTCAACCTGCAAATGAAGGACGGCTTCACCTATCAGGGCGCCGAGCTCGACGTCATGGGTGGCTCGTTCGGCCGTATCCAGGGCTCGGCGCAATGGGGCAAGCAGGTCGACAAGAATTACGGCGTCTACGCCGCGCTCGAAGGCCTGCGCGATAACGGTTTTCGCAACTTCTCCCAATCAACCGTGCGGCGCTTCTACGGCGATGTCGGCTACAAGGCCGGCGACAGCGAATTCCACGCCAACATGGGGGTGGCCAAGAACGATTTCGGCGCCAGCGCCACCGTTCCGGCCGAGTTGCTCGACAAATACTGGGGCGCGACCTACACGACGCCGCAGACCACCTCCAACCGCGTCGGCTATCTCAACCTTACCGGCAAGGTCGATGCGACGCCGACCTGGACGCTCGAAGGCACCGCCCATGTGCGCCGGTACGAGCAGAAGCTGGTCGATGGCAACCCGACCGACGTGCAGGAGTGCGCCATCGCGGGGCTCTTGTGCTTCGGCGACGATACGACGCCGGCGAATGGCACGAACGGCGTGCAGCTTGCCAATCCGTTTCCTTCGGGGACCATCCTCGGCGAGATCGATCGCAGCTCGATACGGTCGACCACCTTCGGCGTGTCGGGGCAGGCCACCAACACCGATCAGCTGCTCGGGCACGACAACCGCTTCGTGGTGGGCGCAACCTATGACGCCAGCGTCACGCGCTACGACGCCACCGCCGAGATCGGTTCGATCGGAGAAAACTACGTCGTCAGCGGTAGCGGCGTCTTCCTGGGCGCGACCGGCACGCCAGCCCCCGTTGCCGGTCCCGTCTCGCTGCGGACCGTCAACCAATATAACGGCCTCTACGCGATGGACACGTTCAATATCACCGATGCCTTCGCCGTCACCGGCGGCGGCCGCTTCAACGTGGCGCGCATCACACTGGAGGACCAGCTCGGCACCGATCTCAACGGCGATCACACCTTCACCCGCTTCAATCCGGTGATCGGCGGCACCTACAAGATCACGCCCGAGCTGACCGCCTATGCCGGCTATTCCGAGGCCAATCGCGTGCCGACGCCGCTCGAGCTCGGCTGCGCCGATCCAATCCGTCCCTGTCTGATCGCGGCGTTTCTCGTCTCGGATCCGCCATTGAAGCAGGTCGTGTCCAAGACCGTGGAAGCGGGCCTGCGCGGCAGCAAGGAGCTGAACATCGGCACGCTCGGATGGAAGATCGGCGGCTTCCGTGCCACCAATTATGACGACATCGTCGCCGTTCCTGCGGTCGGACGCACCGGCTTCGGCTACTTCTCCAATGTCGGCCGGACCAGGCGGCAAGGCCTCGAGGCCGAGGTCAACATCAAGTCGCCCACTTTGCAATTCCAGGCGAGCTATGCTTTCGTCGACGCACGCTTCCTCGACGCGCTCGAACTCGGCTCGGAGAGCCCGTTCAGGGACCCTGTGACCGAGACCATCCACGTCTCGCCCGGCAACCAGATCCCGGCGATCCCGCGCCACCGCGTCAAGCTGGGCGTCGACTACAACGTCACCGACGTCTGGAAAGTCGGCGGCAATGCGCTGTTCGTCTCCGGCCAGTATCTCGTCGGCGACGAGTCCAACCAATACACGAAACTGCCGTCCTATACGGTGTTCAATCTCCACACCTCGTACCAGGTCACCAAGAACATCCAGCTCTACGGCAAGGTCGACAACATCTTCGACAAGCGCTACGCGACCTACGGACAGTTCTTCGACACTGGTGCCGTGCCCAACTTCACCAATGGCGGCAACGCCTTCACCGACCCGCGCTCGCTCAGCCCGGCAAGGCCGCGCGCGTTCTATGCGGGGATGCGGGTGACGTTCTGAACTCGGCGCGGCGAAGCGGATCTACCTGTCGCCAAGCCTGTCATGGGTGTCGGGACTGGCCCGTTCTACCTTAGGCCGATTGACACAATGTTCATGATTTGTTCTTATGCTGACCGTCCAGCCAAGGAGCGAGCCATGGACAACCGCATCAATGAAATCCGCAGAGTCATCAGAGCGTTACGTGTCAGCATGCGTGAGGCCGAAGCGATCATGCATGAACAGATCAACCGGGACGAGGACTGCACTTTCGTGGCCCACGAGGTCATGAAGATGCGCACCGTGATGAGCGGGCTTGTCCAGGGGGCCGCGCTTGGTGACACCGACCCGATTGTCGTCGCCAGCCTCTTCATTCCCCGCCGGCGGCCAACGCCGCCGCGCGGCCATGTCGAGAAGCGCCGTCTTGTCCCGCCGCGAGAGGTGGCACAGGCATGAAGGGCGAGAGGCCGACCTACTTCTCCGACATGCAGGAGCCGCCGGAATTCCTGAAGGCGCTCGATCATGCGCGGCGCCTGTCATGCTACGAAGGCTGGTGCCGGATGCACATCGAGGCCATCCAGGTCGCGATCGATCAGTACGCGGAGGCGGCTCTCGGCAATCGGGAGTTCTTCCTCAACAAGCCGCACAGCATCGGCGGAAGTCGCAAGGCCGGCGACGTGCCGTGAGGTCAGAGACCGTGCCGGTAATGATTGAGCGAACGTCGTTGGCGTTGAAGACTTTTAGCCRCTGGGCCGACGCCTCGGGGCCGGTCGGAGTTATTCCGCCAAGCCGCCCCCCTGAAGAGCCTGCCGAATCGCGATCTCAACTGGTGAATAATTGCCGTCCACCCGCTCGAGCCGGATGGGTTCCGAGGGATGCAGCGGCGGCTGGGCCATGAATCGCGGCGCCGTCCCTTGGTGGCGCTGCCCGGCGTGCACGAGGAACGGATGGCACAGGTAGACAGTGCCGGCTTCACCCGTCGCCAGCGCCTCGGGCCGCTCGGCTCCCATCCAACCCTGCGCCATTTCCGTTTGCGACATCCCAGTCTCGCCCGCTGGCGCGAGGAAGCGTGCCATGTCGATGTGTGATCCCACCCTTATCCGCGTTGGGGCGTCGCGTGGGCCGACGTCGGAGAACAGGAACAGCATCAACAGGGCGCGGCCGCGCGACCTCACATTCGCGCGCCGCTCATTCGAATCGCCGCCATCGGGGGAAAAGCTTGTATCGATGTGCCAACCGTCGTCTCCGGGCTCATCCGGATGGGGGAAGCGTACGACAAACGTGCCCCCGAAGCCCAGCGAGCCCAGGCGCCAGCGGCCCTCGCCGACGATCTGATCGAACGCGGCGTGCAGCACCGGCGTGCGCTCCGCCTTCAGGAACGGCGCGTCCTTGTAGCCGGAAAGCCGGATGACCGGTTTTGTCCAGGTCGCCTGATTGTGGGGATCGCAGCCGGTATCGCGCCACAGGATGGTGCGGGCCTCGTCGGCAAGCTCGCGCGGAAACGCCCGGTCGATACGGACGAATCCGTCGCGAATGAATTGTTGTATCTGATCATCGCTGAGTGCGCGCATCGACTCATGTTCATCAACAGGCATGAATATCCTCATATCGTTATAGGCCGGTCACCTGTCGCCGCGTGATGCGACGTTGGGTGCGGCTCATCGGTCCAAGAATGTGGGATGGGCGGCCAGGCAGTTGCCCAGCACGCTCTTGTCTTCCACCCGCTCGAAGCAGGCGCCGCTGTTAACGGCTGAGGAAGAAGACCGAGACGATATCGGATGTGCGGATCATCATGATGTTTTAGCGTAGCACAGATAGGTTTGAAGCATCAACGAACGGCTTGAGGCCAGCGGTGCAAGACTCAAAGACAAGAGTCCGCACCTGGCCTCTTGGCTGACGTCGAGGCGCTCCTGGGCGACGTCGGCTTTTTGACCCGTGGCAAAGCCGCGCCCGGCCAACTCCGCTTTTCCAAGCCAAATATTGACGCCGTGTTGCTCTTAACCGATCGGAAACCATGGCAAATGATCCGAAAATTTTAACGAAACTGTTCGGCTGTCTCCGCGTCGGTTTACCGGAGGGCCCGTCTGATGACAGAGCACCAGTTGAGAGAACAGGAATCCCGGATCGCGCGTTATCGGCATCTGGAACGGGAAGTGACCGACCCGCTTGCCGCGTGTCTGCTTCATAGCATCATCGAGGATCTTGAAGCCGAGCTGCGCAGGGACCGACCGGATTGGCACGGGCCGCGCGATTAACGCTTTCTTAGCGCTAATGGTGCGGATTGTTTGTGGGGGAATACCAGGGAGACGCCTCCCATGCTGAAGGATGGCACCTACACGGCGTGGTACAAGACGCCCCTCGATCAGGGGACCGGTATCGTCCATGTCGCCGACGGCCAGATCTGGGGCCGTGACAGCCTGATGACGTATCACGGCTCCTGCAAGGTCGACGGCGATCGCTTCACCGCAACCGTGTTGACGAAGCGTCATACCGATGGACGTGCGACGGTCTTCGGCATCGATGATGAGCTCACGCTGGACATCGAGGGACACTGCCCCGGCAAGATCGCGACTTACACGGCGACGGCACAACAAGTGCCGGGAATGATCCTGCAGGGAACGCTCATTCTGACGGAACAGCAGCAGCCGGCACCTGAACAAGCCGGACAGGTCCCCGCGTTCAATCCCGGCAAGCTTCCAAAGCTGCCGAAGCGCTCGCGCTGATCGCGGGAGCCATCGCCGGCCGGCCGGGGCGCCCGCATCCATATGTCGCGGCCCTTGCAGCGCAATTCTGCATCCGGCGCGGGCCCTTATGCAGGCTTGGGCGCGACGTTCTAGGACTGCGGGGTCCCGATCATCCCCTAAGGTCCTTCCGCTAGACCCGCGAGCGCCATGGCTGCTCTGAGTTCTTGCACCGTCGCTGTTTCCGCGCCGGTAGCCTGGAACGCCAGAGGGGCCGGATTCAGCGGAAGCCGCGTCACGTTGGCCGGGCCGCGCGGCGGCTCGAATCTCATCGCCTGGCTTGCGCTGAATGGAATCCGATCGAGCTGCCGAATAGCGTTGCGCATTTCGCGCAATCCGGCATTCAGAGGCATGGCGAGGGGCCGCTGATCGGATCGGACGCCGAGTGCGCGGGCTGCATCCGGCAACCCGGCCCCGGTCTGCCATGGATGGCCAATGGGCTGCGCAGTATCCTTCAGAATTTGGAACAGCCGTTCGACCCGGTGGCCATCCTTTGCGGCGAAGCTGCCCTTGAAGTCGGCGTGGTCGGCGAGGATCAAGGCTGCAAGCGCGGTGACGTAAGCCGCTGCAAGCGAGGTGCCGTCGCAGACCGCGTAGCCGTCCGGCGACTGGCAGGCAATGACCGCAACACCGGGCGCGCACAGGTCGAGTTCGGACCCGCGGCAGGAAAACGGCGGTACAAACAACCCACCCGCCGCCGCAGTGGCGGCTGCGGCCTGCGCCGCCTGGAGACTGTCTTCCGGGAAGCTTCCCACCTGTCCGACCGCACCGACCGCTACGACATGCGGAGAACAGGCCGGAAACAGTATGCCCTCTCCGGAGTTGCCGGCGGCAGCGATGATGCTGACGCCTTGCTGCTTGGCCATGGCAATGTGCCGCTCAACCAGCACGGAGCCGCGCTCGCAACCGACTCCGATGCACGCCACGTCGATGCCGTATTGCAGGCAATCATCGAGCGCCGCGATCAGGTCGCTGCAACGGGCATCTGGGGGAAGCTTGCAAACATGCAGCTCGCTGTCCGGGGCGTAGCCGCGGATGCCGTAATCTGCCTGTGCTGCCGCATTGATGATGCCTGCGCAAGGTGTGCCGTGGCCAGTGACGTCCTTCGACCATAAGCGATCTTCGCCACTTCGGGCATCGATACCGTGCTTGATGTGAGCCAATTGCTTGTGGCTGGTCGTCACGCCGCTGTCGATGAGCGCGATCTTGACGTCGGCTCCACGGCAGTGGTCGGGAACCTGATCGAAGCGCATCGCTTCGCCGCCCCAATCCAGCCGGCCGGGTAACGGCAACGGTTTCAGGGTGAGGGTGTTCACCGCATCGGCCTCGATATAGGGCTGCTGTTGCCACAACCCCCAATGGCCGGAGCGTGGGCTGACGAAAATGGCGGCGACTGTTTCCGGCACTTCGTCGCGCAGCGCAAGATCAACGTTGCCATCGCGGTCCGTCCGTCCTTGAGCTGACGCCTGCCCGCCAACGAGCCGTACAATGGCCTGTTCCACAGGCGCTCCGGCTTCGCTGAGGACCCGGATCGTCACCGTCAAGTCCGGCCCGAGCGCGGTCATCGTCGTGGTCGGGATCAAAGAGGAGGTTGGCCCGGCAAAGGATGCTGCTCGCAGATGGCTGTCCGGCTCGATGATAAGGCTACCTCCCGTGGAACGGCGCAGGGCCTCGGCGGTTTCGTCAGGCATGCGCACGATCGCAATTGGCGGGCCGCTGACGCCGCGCTGGTCGTGGGTCCACAGGATGTTGCCGAACCGATTCAATTGTTCGGCCAGCGTTTGAGCACTGATGCCGGCGCCCGCTGGCGCGATCATGTATTGAGTGGTGCGCACTGGCTTGCGTCGATTGTCGCTCGAGGTCGGTCGCGCATCATCTGGACTTGTTGCCATGGCGTGGCCTCCGTTGATTTCAGTGGATAGAAGATTGCGTGCGATCGATCGAAGCCTGTCGCGGTAACGGAAGGCGGGGATCGGCTGCGCGGGCGGCTTCGATCGCGCGATAGGCGAAATAGATCAGGTTGAAGGCCTGCGGAAAATCCCGCTCGGTAAACTTGTTGGCTGCCTGGGTGACGATCGAGACGCAGTTTTCCAGGCCCGCATGCTGTGCCGCGTTGGCCTCGAGATAGGCGGAGAGCGAGCGCAGCGATTCCGCGATCATGTCTCCGATCATGTTTTCCGCAGCCTGATGATCGAGCACCGGGCTCGGCATCGGGAAGTTGCCGGGCATGGTTCGGAACGGCTGCTCGAACGGTTGCGACTGCAGGCGCAAGAGCAGCGGCATCAAATTGCTGAGCAGGCCCACGAGCTGCTGAATGTCTGAGGAGTGGCGATGTGACGCGGATGCGGCGGAGGCATTGGAATCCGACATGAGGGTTCTCCTTCGGAGGAAGCATGCGCAACGGCA
>NZ_JBFUES010000039.1:0-16508 GCF_056403875.1 Bradyrhizobium sp. P2_E8 | reverse complement strand
GATCGGCCCTTCATCCTCGGCCAGGCGATCATCATCTCGGCGGGGGTCATCAACGTCAACGGCCTCATCCAGAGCGGCACGAGCAGCAATTACTCGGTCGATATCGGCGGCGGGGTGCTGTCCGCCATCAACAGCCTCAAGACCAGCAACAATGGAGCGGACTTCGCTCAGGCCCAGGCCAATGCGCGGAACGGCAGCTATTACGACATCACGGCGAGTGCGACGACGCAGTTCTCCAGCGATATCAAGATCGGCGTGAGGTACAATGCACTCACCGACCAGATCATGGTGAACGGCGTGGTGCAGGGCTCGGGCGGCTACGTCTATCTGAACGGCAAGATCATCTCGACCTCGACCGACGGCACCTCCCAGGGCACGATCGCGGTCAAGGGTGGTGCGGGCACGATCACGGTCAACAACACGACTGGGCTTCAGCTCGTCACCAACACCATCAACACCGGCGTCAGTGCGCCCAGCGTGATCCAGATCGTCGATCAGCTCCAGCAGCAGACGACGTGGTACGTCTACAATCCCTCCGCGTCGGGCGGCCAGCAGGTGTCGACGTATAGGACAGCCGGCGTCAATGCGAGCTCGTACACCGCCGCGATGCTGGCCGGTATGAGCGGAACAGCGGGCATCCAGTACACCGTGAAGCCCAACATGTACTACCAGTGGGTCGATACGGCGACGCTCGATCGTCCGACGACCAGCACGCAGTTCGACTACGGCTGGCACTACACGCCGAACGCGTCCGGAGACAACTGGACCCGCACCGTCAGCCTCGTCGAGAACGTGATGCAGGCCACGGGCGGTGGCGGCAACACCGGCCGATTGCAGACCGCGAACTTCCAGGAAGTGGTCACGGCGACCGGCAGCTATCATAACGGTGGCTACAACACGTCGGCTGGGCTGTGCTGCGGTGCGGATGGTCATTACGACTGGTTCCAGCAGATCTACGATCACCTGACCCTAACGCTGACCAACACGGTCAAGGCCTCGAACCCGATCAACATCCAGTTCAGCGGCGGTGGCGCGAGCACTGTCAATGTCACCTCGAATTCCGGCATCGTCATCAACGGGCCGATCAACAACCTCTCGGGTGACACGACGGTCATCGCCACCGGCGCCAATTCGGCCATCACATCAGGCGCGAACGCCAACAACCCGATGATCTCGGGCAAGAACGTCACGCTGTCGGCGGATGGCGGTATCGGCACGCGCGGCACGAACGGCGTTCCCGTCCAGGTGCAGGTCTATGGCGGCAGCCTGAAGGCCGATACGATCGACCGCGACATCGCGATCGCGGCCACCGGCTCGCTGTCGATCGACCACGTGAAGGTGAATTCGGCAGGCGCCACGCCGCAGGGCAGCGTCTTCCTCTCGGCGACCGGCGACATCAACTCGGCGTCCGCCTACAACGTCGCCAATCCCGTCGTGATCGGCAAGAACATCGAGATCAACTCCACCGCCGGTGCCATCGGCGCGACGAGCGCCGTCGTCAACGGCGCGTCCACCCTGACCAACATCAATCCGCTGGTGATCCAGGCGACGGGGACGATTCAGGCGAGCGGCGCCGTCGATGGCGGCGTGCTCGACAGCGCCTCGGCCACCGGCACCTACATCGTGCAGTCCAAGGGCGATCTCCGCCTCGGCACGATCCAGTCGACCGGTGGTCCGGTCTTCCTGGAAGCCGCCGGCTCCGACGGCAACCAGGCCAGCATCCTCAATGGCCGGGCGGCGGTCGGTCTCACCCAGGCGCAGAGCCAGCATTTGCAGGACGTCTGGGCCAGCCTCGACCTGCTCAGCGGCAACGCCGCCACCAACGCCGTCAACAGCTACCAGTCGATGGTGACGTCGGCCTACAACGACTATTTCCAGCTCAAGAACATCGCGTTCACGAACGGCAGCACCTACAACCCGACCTCGGTGGGGCTGACCGTGCTGCGGGCGCAGGTGGCGGCCAAGCTCGGCATCGATCCCGCCAATGTCACGACGACGCAAATGCAGGTCGAGGCCACGACGCGGTTCCTGAGGGATCAGTTCCTGCTCGGCAAGATCAGCACCGCCGAGCTCAAGAGCTCGCTGACGACATTGCTCGGCACCGCGCCTGCGGATCCGCTGGGGACAGTGTTCGGCAGTTCGCTCTCGACGACCCTGTTCACCAAGCTGTTTGACGGCGTGGCAACGGATCAGCAGTTCCTGCCGACCAACGCCGCGCTCCAGGCCGCCCTGCAACCGGGCCATTTCAGCTCGACCTACACTTATACGCTTGCATCGACCGAGCGGGTCTACAGCATCATCACCGCGGGCTCGCAGTGGACGCAGAGCCAGCTCGCCTACACGGTGTCGTCGTCGGCCGTCGGCGCGGCGCCGCCGCCGATCGACGAGAACGTCGTGGCCAATGTCAGCGCCAACCAGATCATGCTGTATGCGCCGCGCGGCTCGGTCGGCAATTCGGCCGCGCCCCAGACGTTCACCTTCACCAGCGTCGATTCCTCGTCGCTGACGCCGGAGCAGAGGGGATTGCTCGCCACCGCCGGCCCCGGCCAGCTCACCGTCGGCGCGGTCACGGACCCGACGACCCATGTGACGACCTATACGGTCAGCCTGTCGCAGCAGAACCTCGTCGTCGTCGACAACCCGATCGCGATCTCGGCCAAGGCGCTGACGAATATCTATCTCGGCAGCAAGAACAGCCTCGCGCTCGGCGGCGTCACCGCGAATTACGGTCCGATCGCGGCCGCGCAGGCCAACGGCATCCAGGTGACCGGCCGCGGCGACGTCAAGCTCGACGCCGTGACCAGCATCTTCGCCAATGTGAGCGGGCCGGTCATATCAGGTGATATCGGCAACCTGACCCTGATCGCGGAGCGCGGCAATGTCGGTGCCCCCGGGGCCGCCGGAAGCAATCCCGCGACCAACACGAACGCGCTTCAGATCGCGTTCGCCGACCCGAGCAACGACCAGCTCGACCAGGTCTCGTCGGCGCAAGGCATCTATGTGAAGCAGACCACCGGCGATCTCATCCTCGGCAACATCTCGGCCGGCAATGCAATCCAGCTCGCTGCGGCCGGCAGCATCTACGCCGAAGCCGACTTCACGGATCGTACGGCGATCCACATCCTTGGCACCGACCTCGATCTGCGCGCCGGCGGCAACATCGGCTTCAACGGTTCGACCTTCCAGCCGCTGCAGGTGAACATCTCGGGCGCCGTGACCGGCTCGGCGGTCGGCGACCTCAGCATCCTCGCGGTCGCCGGCGATCTCGCCGTCGGCACGAGCGGCGCCTATGGGGCGCTGACGGCCGGCCGCGCCCTGACGCTGAACGTGCCGCGCGGCGCGCTCACCATCAATACCAGCATCACCAGCGCTGGCCTGATGCAACTGCTCGCCAACCGCGGCATGACCTTCGCGGCCGGCACCAGCGCGGCGCCGGTGGTTGCGACCAGCAGCTCGGGCGGTGTGACGCTGGTCGCCGCGACGCTGTCGATGG
Organism: Bradyrhizobium sp. P2_E8; assembly: GCF_056403875.1. Taxonomy (NCBI): domain Bacteria; kingdom Pseudomonadati; phylum Pseudomonadota; class Alphaproteobacteria; order Hyphomicrobiales; family Nitrobacteraceae; genus Bradyrhizobium; species Bradyrhizobium sp. P2_E8. The sequence continues at coordinate 13,015 of NZ_JBFUES010000039.1, read as the reverse complement.
GCGCCTATTCGGCCATCAATGCGGCTGGCCTGATCTCGGTGACCACCACGGGCGATGCGACCATCGGCCAGCTGAATTCGTTGCAATCTTACGCGGCGGCCTCGAACGCGCCCTCGATCATCGTCACCGCCGGCGGCGTCGCTTCACTCGGGGCGATCATCGACAATGGTGACGGCCAGACCAAGTTCGTCGCGTCCGGCTCCGGCGCCGAGGTTTCGCTGAACGCATCGAGCGGCATCGGCAACACGACGAGCCGGCTCACCCTCAGCGCCGCCCGTCTGTCGGCGAGCGCGAGCGCCGGCGATATCCACCTGAAGACCCTGACCGACGCCGAGGCGAGCCTGCTGTCCGCGGTGAAGGGCAGCGTGGACATCCTCGGGACAGGCGGCCTGACGCTCGACCAGGTGTTGGCGGGYACTGCGACCGGTGCGAGCGGGTCTTTCCGCGCCGTCACGAACAACGGCAGCATCGTCATCGGCACCGCCGACAGCAGCGGCTCGCAGACGGTCCACGCCAGCCAGAACGTGACGTTCAAGTCGCTCGCGACCACCGGCAATAGCGGCGACGCCGGCAACATCAATGTCACGGCCGACAACGGCTTCATCCTGGCCCAGACTGTGACATCAGGCGGCGTGACCACTCTGGGCTCGGTCTCCGCCCACGGCTCGGCGACGCTGCTTGCCGCCACGACCGTCACCGGCAACACGCTCGCGGCGACGACCGGCTCGGCCCTGCTGACCGCCGGCGGCGGCCCGATCAACTGGAACGTCCTCAACGTCGGAACGACGCTGGGCGCGACGGCGAGCCAGGGCAGCATCACGTTCCAGACCGCGCAGAGCGGCGGCACGCAGACCATCCACGCCCGCGACAACGTGACGTTCAACGCGCTGACGGCGACCGGCATCAACGGCGATGCCGGCAGCATCAACGTCAACGCCGACAACGGCTTCATCCTGGCGCAGACGGTGATGGCCGGCGGCGTGCCGACGCTGGGCTCGGTCTCGGCCAACGGCTCGGCCCGGCTGATCGCGRCGGGCACCAACACCGGTCATAACCTCACGGCCTCGACCGGCAACGCGGTCTTGAGCGGCACGGTCGTTCATTGGGATAATCTCAACGCGGGCGGCAGGCTCGATGTCACCGCGACGGCCGGAGGGATCACCGTTGGCACCGCCATCAGCGGCGGCACGCAGTCCCTGCATGCCGTGAACGACATCGTCTTCAGCCAGCTCACCACGACGGGTATCCCGGGCGATGCCGGCGACCTCAACGTCAAGTCCGACACGGGCTCGCTCCGCGGCGGATCAATCTCGGCGCACGGCGATACGCATTTCGAGGTGGCCGGATCAGTCTCGCTCGACCGGATCAGCGGCGACACCGTCAGGATGACCTCGTCGGGTGACCTGACGATCGGCTGGGTCAGCGTCGTGAGGGAGCTCGACCTGGCGGCAGACACGATCAACGTCAAGGGCGAGCAGATACGCTCGAATCCGCCGATCCCGCTGATCCTGAACGTCACCGGCTACAACGGCGGCGTCGCGAAGTCCGCCAACATCTCGATCGACCCGGACAGCATCATCGTCAACCAGTTCAGGGTGGTGGACGCCAATTTCTGGACGGACGCGCACGCCGTCGCGATCCTGAACGGCTACGTGCCGGGCCAGCTGCTGCTCACCACGGCCACCCAGCAGGTGTTGCTCAACAACCGTACGCCGGCGCCGTCCAACTGGCCGACGCTCCAGCTCTACCAGCCGGGCGGCGTGTTCACGATGAGCCAGGTCGGCAACGCCAATGTCAGCAATGCCTATGTGGTGTTCTACACCGGCGACGTCTCGGCCACCGTCACCAACTACGGGCCGACCCACATCTGCTGCAACAACTTCACCGGCGCCAGCATGGCGCGCAACATCTCGGTCGACGGCGAGGGCAGCGAGAGCATCGAGACCTGGATGGCGAAGAAGGACGGCGGGACGTTCTACCTGCTCGGCCTCTCCGGCCAGGCGCGTCTCGATGCGCTGCTGACGCCGCGGCCGGTCGAGACCATCGGCTCCGGTCCCGCCGTGAATATCGAGGGATTGAGCGACATGCGCAAGCTCCGCCGTCAGGGGCAGCGGGCGGGGCGCGCCGGCTGGAAGGATGCGGCGGTTGAGACGGCGAAGCCGGCGGTTAGCCGTCTCGCGGAGGCGTGGTAGCGGGATGCGGGTTCTGGGGGCAGCAATTGGGCTCGGGCTTGCAGCGTCCTGCATCGCGTCCGCGCGCGCGCAGGTGCCCTCGATCAATCCCGGCGTGATCCAGAACGACGTCGACCGTCAGCGGCGGCAGCTCGAGCAGCAGAGCGCGCCGCCAAAGCTCAACGGGCCGGCGGTGATCGGCGGCGAGCGGGAAAAGTCCCAACTCCTGAAGCCGGGCGGGCCGAAATTCCACCTGCGCAAGGTCGAGTTCGACTCCTCCAAATTCATCACGCCGGCGGAGCTGGATGAGATCGCCAAGAAGTATGTCGGCAAGAATGTCGACATCGCCTCGCTGTTGCAGCTCGTCGCCGACATCAACGCCATCTACACCGCGCGCGGCATCGTCACGGGCATTGCGACGCTGCCGGATCAAGATGCCAAGGGCGGGGTGGTCAAGATCAAGCTGACCGAAGGCCGGCTCCAGAAGACGACCGTCGAGGGCAACAAGCAGACCAGCACGGACTATATCCTCCAGCGCGTCAAGGAGCCGGAAGGCGAGGTCCTCGACGTTCCGAAACTCAATCGCGACGTGATCTGGTTCAACCGCACCAACGATGTGCAGATCAAGGCGCTGCTCCAGCCCGGCACGAGCTTCGGCCTGACCGACCTCCAGTTCGCGGTCATCGAGCCGCCGGTCGACACCTGGCAGCTCTTCGTCGACAACCAGGGCGTGGAGAACACCGGGCGTTGGGAAGGCGGCACGTTCTACAAGCGCCACGGCCTGTTCGGCGTCGACGACCGCCTGACCTTCTACGGCGTCCGCTCCGACGGCAATCTCAACGGCAACGCCGCCTACAGCATTCCGGTCAATCCCTGGGGCGGCCGCGTCGGCGTCAGCTACACCGAAGGCAAGATCAAGATCATCCAGGGACCGTTCGTCGCGCTCGACGTCACCGGACGCTCCAGCCAGGCCGCCGTCAATTTCAGCCAGCCGGTCTGGGTGACGCAGGACTGGCTGGTGCTGCTCAACGGCGCGGTGACCGAGGGCAAGACGGTGAGCCGCTTTACCACGGTCGCCGTCACCGACGATCACTACGACAAGGCCACGGCCGGCGTCTCGGTGACCAATTCCGGCAATAGCTATTCGATCACGGTCTCGCCGGCGGTGAACTACATCGAATGGCAGGACCACGTGCTCGGCAACAACCGCACGTTCAACACCTATACCGGCTCGCTGATCGCGACCAGCGCGGCGGGGCCGGCGAATTTCAGCGCCAACGTGCTTGCGAGCTGGCAGTACACGCAGGAGAAGCTGCTGCCGGGCGACCAGATATTCTCGATCGGCGGCCCGACCACCGTGCGCGGCTATCCCTCCAACTCGGCGTCCGGCGACAGCGGCTATTATTTCAACGCCGAGCTGCACTACAACTGGTCGCAATGGCTCAAGGGCTTCGACACCTACATCTTCACCGACTGGGGTGCGGTGTATTCGACATTCCCCGGCGTCACCGAACTCGGCTCGGTCGGCGTCGGTTTCTCCTGGACCTACGCGCCGTTCATGACGTTCGAGGCAAATTACGCGACGCCGTTGAAGATGGCCGTCTCGACCCAGAACCATTATGAGGCCTATGGCCGCGTCATTTTCCGGCYGTTGTTGATGTTCCAGAAGCAGGAAAGCGCCGCGCCTGTGGCGGCGGTTGCCGGCAAGAGCAAGTCGTAGCGGGAGGTTGCGCCGCTTCTCTCCGTCGTCATTGCGAGGAGCTCTTGCGACGAAGCAATCCAGAATCCGTCCGCAGAGAGATTCTGGATTGCTTCGCTGCGCTCGCAATGACGGAGGAGGGCGCGTTTGTCAGCGCCGCAGCGTGAACTCCTCCGCCCCCCGCCGGTGCTCCCACTTCGCCTGCTCCAGCTCGGGCTGGTCGCATTCGGTCTCGGGATAACCGATGCAGAGATAGGCGATGAATTTCCAGGTATCAGGCACGTCGAGAATGGTGTGGATGCGATCCGGATGCAGGATCGACACCCAGCCGAGGCCGATGCCCTCGGCGCGCGCGGCGAGCCACATCGCGGTGATCGCGGCAACCACGGAATATTCCGTCGTCTCCGGCATCGTCGCGCGGCCAAGGCCGTGCCCGATGTCGCTCGCCTTGTCCGCGAAGACGGCGAGGTGGCCGGGGGCCTGTTCGAGGCCGGACAGTTTCAGCGCTGCATAGCGCGCGGCGCGCTCGCCGGAGTAGCAATCGAGCGCATCGGCGTTGCACGCCCTGAAGTCGTCGATCACGGCGCGGCGGCGTGCGGCGTCATCGACGGTGACGAAGCGCCAGGGCTGACTCAGGCCGACGGAGGGCGAGAGGCAGGCGGTTTCGATCAGGCGTTCCACCGCGCCGTCCGGCAGCTGATCGCCGCGAAAGCGGCGCACGTCACGGCGCCACACGAACAGCTCGCGCAGATGTCGGCGGAAGGTGTCGTCGAACTCGACCATGGGGTCAGTGTCCCATCTGGAAGGCCGCAGCAACGAGCAGGATCACGATCTCGCCGGTCTGCTCGAAGGCGCCGAGGATGTCGCCGGTCTGCCCGCCGATCTGGCGGATGGCAAGCCGTGCCAGGATCCAGCCGGCAAGCGACAGCAGGATCAGGCCGACGAGGGCCTTGCCCGGTCCAAGTGCGAGGGTCAGAGCGAGAGTTCCAACAGCAAAGGCGATGGCGACGCTGCGGCCCGGCGGCGATCCGGCACTTGCCGACAGACCGTCAGGCCGCGCCGGCGGTACCAGCGACATGAAGGCCGGCACGCCTGCGCGGGCTGCGCAATGCGCAGCGCACAGCGCCAGCGTCACCAGCCACGGATTGGCGATCGCCGCGAGCGCGCTCCAGCGCAGGCCGAACGACAGGATCAGCGCGCAGACGCCATAGGTCCCGATCCGGCTGTCGCGCATGATCTCGAGCTTGCGCTCGCGCGTCCGGCCGCCGCCGAGCCCGTCGGCGGTATCGGCAAGGCCGTCCTCGTGCAGCGCGCCGGTGATGAGGGCGGTCGTGGCCAGTGCGAGCAGGGCGGCAAGGTTCGGCGTCAGTCCGAGCCGGCTGGAGATCTTGTAGACCAAGGCGCCTGCAAGTCCGACCAGCAGGCCGGCGACCGGCAGCGCCCAGGTCGCGCGCGCGATGGCGCCGTCGGCCGCGGGCTTGGACGATCCGACGGGCAGGAGCGTGACGAACGACGCCGCGATCCTGAGATCGGCGATGACATCCCGGATCGTCTCGGCGCCCGGCATCATTTCAGCTTCATCGGCAGCCCGGCGACCACGAACTCGACTTCGTCGGCAACGCCGGCGAACGTCTGGTTCATGATTCCGGCAGCATCGCGATAGGCGCGCGCCAGCGCGTTGTCGGGCACGATACCGAGGCCGACCTCATTGGTGACCATGATGACGGGACTGCGCAAGCGAGGGAGAACCTCGGCGAGGTGCGTCACCTCGCGCGACCAGTCGCGCTCGGAATGCAGCAGGTTGGACAGCCAGAGCGTCATGCAATCGACCAGTCTCGCGCCGCCGCCCTCGGTTTCGACCAGCGCCTGCACCAGGTCGAGCGGCACCTCGCGCTCGATCCAGTCGGCTCCGCGTCGCGCGCGGTGCTTTGCGATGCGATCCTCCATTTCGGCGTCGAGCGCCTCGGCTGTGGCAATGTAGACAGGCCGCCCGGGAAAGGCCTGCGTGCGTGTCTCCGCACGCCGGCTCTTGCCCGATCGCGCTCCGCCCGTGATCAAGATGACGGCCATAAAAGTCTCCTGTCGGCCAGCACTAATCACCAAACTGGGCCAAAGACAAAGCCGAAATCAGGCGGGCAGGGGCTTGCGCTCGGCCGGAGCATTGCGCAACAGGGGCGGAGCGAGACGGGAGATTTGCGTGGGCTTTGCGGGTGCGATGGCGGTGGCAATGGCGGTGGATGCCCTGTTGGGCTGGCCGGCCCCGCTGTTCGCGCGGGTCGGCCATCCCGTGACCTGGCTTGGCCGGCTGATTACGACGGTCGACATCGCCTGGAATCGGCCGTCAGATCCGCCGGCGTTGCGCCGCGCCGCGGGCGTTGCCGGCGCGCTCGTGGTGATTGCAGTCTCTGCCGCTCTCGGCTGGGTCCTTCAGTCCGTGCTCGCGCTGGGCTGGATCCAATTCGTGCTGGTGGGCATCCTGGCGTGGCCGCTGGTCGCGCTACGCTCGCTCGATGATCACGTGGCCGCCGTCGCAAGCCCCTTSCAGGCTGGCGACATCGCCGGCGCACGCGAGGCAGTCTCGCGCATCGTCGGCCGCGATCCCGCGACGCTCGATGAAGCCGGCATCGCGCGCGCGGCGATCGAGAGTCTTGCGGAAAACGCCTCCGACGGCATCGTGGCGCCGGTGTTCTGGGGCGCGCTGTTCGGCCTGCCCGGCATCTTCGGCTACAAGGCCATCAACACGCTGGACTCCATGATCGGCCATCGCAGCGAGCGACACGAAGCCTTTGGCTGGGCGGCGGCGCGGATCGACGATGTCGCCAACTTCATTCCGGCGCGCCTGACCGGGTTTCTGTTCGTGCTGCTGGCGCCGCGCCGGGCGGAGGCATTGTCGTGCATGACGCGCGATGCGCGCCGGCATCGCTCGCCCAATGCCGGCTGGCCGGAAGCTGCGATGGCCGGCGCGCTCGGCGTGCGGCTCAGCGGTCCCCGGATCTACCACGGCAGCATCACCAACGAGCCCTGGCTCAACGAAGGCGCGCGCGATCCGCTCGCCGCCGATATCGCGCAAGGGTTGACCGTCTACCGCCGCGCCATGCTGCTGCTCGCAGGCCTCCTTGCGATCCTCAGCTTCGCGTGAAAGAACAGGACATGCGCGAGCACGGTGGAAATCTCGATCTGGCCCAGCAGCGTTTCGGCGGGCGCGCCGAGGACTGGATCGATCTCTCGACGGGGATCAACCGGCTGCCTTATCCGGCGGGCGAGGTGAGCATGCGCGCGTGGAGCGCGCTGCCGTCGCGGGCGGAGATCGATGCCTTGCATCAGGCGGCGCAGCACGCCTACCGCACCAGCGCGGCGCTCGTTGCGATGGGCGGCGCGCAAGCCGCCATTCAATTGCTGCCGCAACTTGGGCCGCGCGGCCACGCCCGCATCCTTGCGCCGACCTACAACGAATATTCCGGGGTCCTGGCGGCTGCGGGCTGGGACGTCCAGGAGGTCGCGGATCTTGACGCGCTGGCAGACGCGGACCTCGCCATCGTCGTCAATCCCAACAACCCCGATGGCCGGTGCCATACGCCGAAGGACTTGCTGGCACTGCTCCCGCGCGTCGGCCGTCTCGTCATCGACGAGAGCTTTGCCGATGCCGTTCCGCAGCTGTCGCTTGCGCCGGAAGCGGATCGAACGGGGCTGCTGATCCTGCGGTCCTTCGGGAAGTTTTATGGTCTGGCCGGCCTGCGGCTCGGGTTTGCGATCGGTGGCGCGGGCGTCATCGCAGGGATCGCCGCGATGTCGGGGCCATGGCCGGTCTCGGGGGCCGCGATCGCGATCGGCTGCCGCGCATTGCGCGACGATGCCTGGGCGAAATCCACCTCGGCGCGGCTTGTGCGCGACTGTGCCCGTCTCGACGACATGGCGCACGTAAAAGGCTGGACGCTCGTCGGCGGCACGCCGCTGTTTCGTCTTTACGAAACGCCTGATGCGCTGGTCGCGCAGGAGAAGATGGCGCGTGGCCAGATCTGGTCGCGCGTCTTCGGGCAAAAGCCGACATGGCTGCGGCTCGGGCTTCCCGGCAGCGAAGCCGAATGGACGCGCCTTGCTGAGGTCCTAGCGCGCTAGCGAAAGCAGGCCTTCGACGTCGAGATGCTTTTCGATGTGGTCGGCGAGCGCATCGAGCGCGCTCTCGACCCTGGCATGATAAGGCTCGTCGCCTGCGGGAATGTCGAGCTTGGCCAAATACGCCCTGCGGAAATCATCCGACGTGAACAGGCCGTGCAAATAGCTGCCCTGCACGCGGCTGTCGCTGGAGATCGCGCCTTCCGGCTCGCCATTCAATGTCGCGAACGGCCGCGCGCGATCCGGCCCGTCGGTGCGGCCGATGTGGATTTCGTAGGCCTCGATCGGCCGGTCCGTGGCGGCGTGCACGGCCGCAACACGCGTCAGCGTCTTCTGCGGGCTCATCACCGTCTCGACATCCAGAAGTCCGAGRCCCGGCGTGTCGCCGGCAGGGCCTTCGATGCCATCGGGGTCGGCGACACTGCGCCCGAGCATCTGATAGCCGCCGCAGAGGCCGAGGATGTGGCCGCCGCGGCGATAATGCGCCAGGAGATCAATGTCCCAGCCCTGCGCGCGCAGGAAGGCGAGGTCGCCGCGGGTCGATTTGGAGCCGGGGATGATGACGAGCCTCACGTCGCCGGGGATCGCTTCACCCGGACGGACCATCACGAGATCGACGCCGGGTTCGAGCTTGAGCGGATCGAGATCGTCGAAATTGGCGATCCGTGACAGCGCGAGACAGGCGATCTTGCATTGGCCCGGCTTTCGCGCGTCGCTGAGGCCCAGCGCGTCCTCGGCCGGCAGCTCGCCGGCGCGCGCAAACCAGGGCAGCACACCAAGGCCGCGCCAGGACGTCTTCTGCTCGATCAGCTTGTAGCCGTCGTCGAACAGCGTGGGATCGCCACGGAACTTGTTGATGACAAAACCCCGGATCATCGCGGCATCGTCGGGGTCGATCACCGTCTTGATGCCGACGAGCTGGGCGATGACGCCGCCCCGGTCGATATCGCCGATCAGCACAACCGGCACATCGGCCTTTCGGGCAAAGCCCATATTGGCGATGTCGGCCTTGCGCAGGTTCACTTCGGCGGGACTGCCGGCGCCTTCGACCAGCACGAGATCGGCCCGCGCCTTCAGCCGCTCGAAGCTCTCCAGCACGGAGCCCATCAGCTGTGGCTTCATCGCCGCATAGTCACGCGCACGCGCAGTTGCGATGCGCTTGCCATGCACGATGACTTGCGCTCCGACATCGGTCTCCGGCTTCAGGAGCACCGGGTTCATGTCGGTGTGTGGCTCGACGCCGGCGGCGAGGGCTTGCAGTGCTTGAGCGCGGCCGATCTCGCCACCATCGACGGTCACGGCCGCATTGTTCGACATGTTCTGCGGCTTGAAGGGAAGCACGCGCAGGCCGCGCCGCGTGAAGGCGCGCGCAAGACCGGCGACGATGAGCGACTTGCCCACGTCCGAGCCGGCCCCCTGGATCATCAATGCGCGCGCCATCGCGTGTGTCTTCAGAACTCGACGCCGGCCTGCGCCTTGATGCCGGAGCGGAACGGATGTTTCACCAGCGTCATCTCGGTGGCGAGGTCGGCGATCTCGATCAGCTCGTCCTTGGCGTTACGCCCGGTGAGCACGACATGCGTCATCTCAGGCTTTTGCGTGCTGAGGAATTCGACGACCTCAGCGATATCGAGGTAGTCGTAGCGCAGCGCGATGTTGATCTCGTCGAGCACGACCATGCGCAGGCTGGGATCGAGGATCAGCTCCTTCGCCTTCTCCCAGCCGGCGCGTGCGGCGGCGATGTCGCGGGCGCGGTMCTGCGTCTCCCAGGTGAAACCTTCGCCCATCGCGTGGAACTGGCAGAGATCGCCGAAATGACCCGTGAGCAGGCGGCGCTCGCCGGTGTCCCAGGCGCCCTTGATGAACTGCACCACCGCGCAGGGGAAGCCGTGGGCGACGCAGCGCACGATCATGCCGAAGGCCGAGGACGACTTGCCCTTGCCGGCGCCGGTATGGACGATGATGAGGCCCTTTTCGCCGCTCTTGGTCGCCATGATCTTGTCGCGGGCGGCCTTCTTCTTCGCCATTTTCGCGGCGTGGCGGGCGTCGGTTTCCTCGCTCGTTTGGGTATCCGGTTCAGGCGTCATCGTACCTGGTCCTTCGGCTTGACAAGAGGCGGCCGGGGGCAAATGGTGGCCCGGCGTTGGTTCCTGTCCTATGACAGGCGAAGAGGGAATGCGATAGGGTCCGAATCGGCAAGATTTGGGTCCAAAATGCAGCCGCCCCCGCGACCGTGACCGGAGAGATGCCCGAGGCCACTGACCCCTAACGGGATCGGGAAGGCGGGGATCGAAGGGTAAAACCCTGCTCCGCAAGCCGGGAGACCTGCCAGCGCGGACGATTTTTGGACCGGCGGACGGGGTGTTCCGCGACGGGGAAACGGACCCTCGCAAGACCGGTTCGTGGGCCTCTTCGCCTCCCGCTGTTTATTCTGGAAGAGGCGATGACCGTCACACTTCACGTCTGCATTACCTGCCGCGCCGGCGAGACACTTGGCGAGGGCGAAGTCACTCCGGGCAAGCGCCTTCACGGTGCGATCCTGGAGGCCGGCGTGCCCGATGGCGTCAATGTGGTTCCCGTCGAATGCCTGTCGGCCTGTAACCAGGGTTGCTCGGTCGCGCTGAGCGCGCCCGGCCGCTGGTCCTATGTCTATGGCCGCCTGTCGGATGCCAACGCGCGCGACGTGATCGCGGGCGCCGCCGCCTATGCGGCCGCGCCCGACGGCCTCGTGCCCTGGCGCAGCCGCCCCGAGATCTTCCGCAAGCAATCGCTTGCCCGCATTCCCCCCATTGCCGTCGTGCCGGAGGCCGCCGAATGAATTCGCTCGCAAAAGTCCCTGTCACGGTGGTGACCGGCTTTCTCGGCTCCGGCAAGACGACGCTGATCCAGCATCTTCTCGCAAATCCCAACGGCAAGAGGCTCGCGGTGCTCGTCAACGAGTTCGGCAGCGAGGGCGTCGACGGCCAGATCCTGAAGTCCTGCGCCGATGCCAATTGTCCGGAGGAAAACATCGTCGAGCTCGCCAATGGCTGCATCTGCTGCACCGTTGCCGACGATTTCATCCCGACCATGGAACTGTTGCTGGCGCGGCCCGTAAGGCCCGATCACATCCTGATCGAGACCTCGGGCCTCGCGCTGCCCAAGCCTTTGCTCAAGGCGTTCGACTGGCCGGAGATCCGCTCGCGCATCACCGTGGACGGCGTGATCGCGCTCGCCGATGCCGAGGCCGTCGCCGCCGGACGCTTTGCGCCGGATCCGGCCGCGGTGGAAGCGCAGCGTGCGGCGGACGAAAATCTCGATCACGAGACGCCGCTGTCGGAAGTGTTCGAGGACCAGATCGCCYGCGCCGACATCGTGCTGCTCACCAAGGCCGATCTCGCAGGTGCTGCGGGGATCGAAGCGGCCAAGGCTGCCATCACCGCCGAGATGCCGCGCCGCGTGCCGATGCTCCCCATCACTGATGGAGCGATCGACGCCCGCGTCATCCTCGGCCTCGGTGCTGCCGCCGAGAATGATCTCGCCGCGCGCCCGTCGCATCACGACGGCGAAGAGGAGCATGAGCACGACGACTTTGCCTCAGTGGTAATCGACCTTCCTGAGGTCACGGATATCGACACACTGGTCGCCTCGGTTCAGCGCCTGTCGCGCGAGCAGAACGTGCTGCGCGTCAAGGGCTACATCGCGGTCGCGGGCAAGCCGATGCGCCTGCTGCTCCAGGCGGTCGGTGAGCGCGTGCGTCACCAGTTCGACAAGCCCTGGGGCGCGGTCGCGCGCCAGTCAAGGCTCGTCGTGATCGGCGAGCACGGCGATATCGACGAGGCCGCGATAAGAGCGGGACTTGGTCTTTCAGGATCTGGCATCTGATGCACGTCGTCTTCCGCGAGAGCCGCGGTCTGGAAGAGACCGCGACGCCAAGGGACATCGGCCAGGACCCGGCCGATCTCGTGGTGCTCTCGTACTCGGATTCCGATCTGGCCGCGTTCGCGGCCGGCTGGCGGCGCGGCCGCGACAGCCTGCCGTCGCTGCGGCTCGCCAATCTCGCCGAACTGCGTCATCCGCTTTCTATCGACACCTACATCGAGCGCACGCTGGCCCAGGCTCGCGGCATTCTGGTCCGCCTGATCGGCGGCGAGTCCTATTGGCTCTACGGACTCGCGGCTCTCCAGCAACTTGCGAAGGCGCGCGGCATCGTGCTCGCGGTGCTGCCGGCCGATGGCCGCGACGACACACGGCTCGATGCATACTCAACCCTGCCGGTCTCGACGCTGCGCCGCTTGAAGGTGCTCTGCGACACCGGTGGTCCGGTCGCGGCGCAAGCGGCGATCGCGCAGCTTGCACTGGCCTCGGGCCTCTACGCCGGTCCGGTCGTCGGCGAGACGACCGTGCCCGAGATGGGCTTTTACGATCCCGCGCGCGGCGTCATCGCGGCGATACCGGACGGCGAGGGCAGGCCGCGCGCGCTGGTGACGTTTTATCGCTCGTACCTCACCGCCGCGGACACCGGCCCGGTCGACGCGCTGATTGCCACGCTGCGCGAGAAGGGGTTTGACGCGTATGGCCTTTTCGTCACCTCGCTGAAGGCCGCGGGCGTTGCGGACTGGCTGCGGGCGCTCCTTGCGCAAGATCCTCCGGCCGCGATCGTCAATGCGACGGCGTTCTCCGCGGTCGGCGATGACGGCACGACACCGTTCGATGCTGCATCGTGTCCCGTGTTCCAGGTCGCGCTCTCCACGGCGCGGCGCGAGGAGTGGGCGGAATCGCTGCGCGGCCTGTCGCCCGGCGACCTTGCGATGCATGTGGTGCTGCCCGAGGTCGACGGTCGCCTGTTCGCGGGCGTGGTGAGTTTCAAGTCGGCAGCGGAGCGTGATGCTGATTTGCAGTTTTCGCATCTTGCGCATCGCGCTGACGAGCCATGCGTGAAGGCCGTTGCCGCACGTGTCGCAGCCTGGCGGAAGCTCGCGGTGAAGCCGGCCGGCGAGAAGCGGCTGGCGATCGTGCTCTCGAACTATCCGGGCCGTCCGCACCAGATCGC
>NZ_JBFUES010000038.1:0-18214 GCF_056403875.1 Bradyrhizobium sp. P2_E8 | reverse complement strand
GGCCTCGCCCACCTTCCTTGCGGCATCGGCCTTGGATATCCCGCGCATCTCGAGGCCGAAGGCGATGTTCTCCTCGACGGTCAGATGAGGAAACAGCGCGTAGTTCTGGAACAGCATACCGACGTTGCGGCGATGCACCGGAACGTCCGTCATCTTCTTGTCGTTCACGAAGACGTCGCCGGATGTCGGACGGATCAGCCCCGCGATCATACGCAGGCAGGTCGTCTTGCCGCATCCGCTCGGACCGAGCAGCGCAACCATGTGGCCCGGCTCGATCGTGAGCGAGACATCGTCGACCGCGACGGTGCGGTTGTATTCCTTGCTGAGGCGGTCAAGCCGGACTTCGGAGGACCTCATGGCACCCTGCCTTAGCTCGTGAACACCTGATTGTAGCGTTCCAGCCACGGACCGCGGCGCGGAACGATGAACTTCCAGTCCGGCGTGAACAACCCGAGATCGGTTGCCTTGCTGTCGGGATAGGCAAGGAACTTGGCCGTCTCCGGCTTGAAGTCGATACCGCCCACCGAGGGCGCGCTGAGAGTCTGCTCGGACAGCATCTTGGCGACCGAGGGCTCCAGGATGCGGTTGATCAGGGCACAGGCGAGCTCCGGCTCAGGCGCATTCTTGACCAGAGTCATGCTGTTGATGCCGGTGAACGCGCCTTCCTTGGGGAAGGTCATGTCGATCGGCATGCCCTTCGCCGTGTGCGGATAGATCGCCTTCGAATATTCGATGCCGCCGATGGTCGCCTGCCCCTGTGCCACCTGAAGCACCTGCGCCTCGCTGTCGTAGATCGTCAGGACGTTGGGCTTGAGCATTGCGAGCTTGTCCCAGCCGCTATCGACCAGGTATTGCGCCTCCTTCAGCGGCTTGCCCGTCGTGAGCGCCGTCGCCACGATGAGCATCAGCACGCTCTGGGTGTTTTTGGGCGTATTCAGCAGGATCTGCTTGCGATACTTGGCGTCGAAGATCTGCTCGTAGCTCTCGAGCGACTTCGTCACCTGCGGATTGATGAACATGGCCGCGCTCGAAATCGAGAAGCCGACGCCATAATCCTCTTCGAAGAGATAGCGCGGGTAGACCTTGGCAAGATTCGGAATCTTGGCGGCATCGAGCTTGTCGATCAGCCCTTCCTGCTTGGCCTGGGGAATGCCGACGTCGTCCATCATCATCATGCTGAAGCGCGGCGTGTCGCGGGTCGCGCGAAGGGCGGCGATGTTGGAGAGCGTCGCGCCTTCGATCGTGAAGACGCGGCACTTGAACTCGGCCTCGAACTTGGGAATGACCTCTTTCTGGATAAGCTTGCCGAGCGCCGAATTGTAGACGCCGACATGCAGTTGCTTGGCATCCTGCGCCGACGCCCGGCTGATGATCGTCGGGAAGGCGATCGCAGATGCACCGGCTTTAATGAGAGTCCTACGTGTCAGCTTCATGGGTCCAATCTCCATCTACCAATGCACATCAGGCGGCCAGCGCGCGGCGAAGGCCAACGCCTCAGAACGAGCGGTACGGGCGAGTATTCGGAATTCGCCAGCCACATCGTGACCGGGTAGTTGTCGAAGGACACCATGAAGGCGAACAGCCCGCCGGCGGCGACGCCGGAGGCGATCTGCGGCAACGTCACCCGCCAAAAAGTCGTCAGCCGGTTTGCGCCGAGGGTGCGCGCGGCATCCTCCAGGTTCTCATCCACGAGCTGAAGGCTGGTAACCACTGTTCGGATCACATAGGGCGACGTCACGACCACGTGCCCGATGAGAAGGTTTAGCCGCGCATCCTGCGAGCCGAGCTTGGTCAGGACCTGAAGCARCGCGAGGCCCGTGACCAGCGCCGGGAAAATCAGCGGCGACAGCAAGAACCCCTTGATCGCTGCCAGTCCAAAGAACCTGCCCCGCACCAGCGCAAAGGCCGCGGGCACGCCGAACAGGAGCGAGCCCGCCGTCGTGCCGAGGGCGAGCAGAATGCTCAGCCTCATCGCCTCGAGGAAGTCTCGGTCCTGGAGAACCTTGGCGTACCATTTCAGCGTGAAGCCTTGCGGGGGGAAGGTCACGAAATAGGAATCGGAGACCGACACCGCCATGACGAGGAGCAGCGGCGCCAGGATGAACAGCATCATGMCGGCGGTGATGGTGTAGAGGATGAAGGCGCCGAAGCCTGAAAACCGCTCGTCCATCAGTCGGGCCTCCTGAGACGCCGGCCTTCCAGAAGCCACATCGAGACGCCATTCACTGCGAGGACGAGGCCGACGAGAACGACGGCAATCGCAGCGCCGAACGGCCAGTCGTAGACGACGAAGATCTGCTGCTCGATCAGATTGCCGAGCATCACTGCCGAGGCACCGCCCAGGATCGCGGGGATGACGAAGGAGCCGGCCGTGAGCGAGAATACGAGGGTAAAGCCCGCCACGAAGCCGGGCATGCTCAGCGGCAACGTCACCCGGAGGAACACCCTCCACCACGGAGCGCCAAGCATGCGGGCGGCATCTTCGAGATTGGGATCGATCTTGCCGAGCGCCGACGCCAATGGCAGCACCATCATCGGGAAGAACACGTGCAGCGATCCGATGACGACGGCCACTTCGGTGTAGAGAACCGATATCGGTGCGTCGACGACGTGCAGCGTCATCAAGATCCAGTTCAACATCCCTTTCGGGCCGTTCTGGAGCACCAGCTGCCAGCCGTATCCACGAACGACGACGCTGACGATCAAGGGCGCAATGACGATCAGCGTGATGATCCGCGTGACCATCGGACGGCTCTTGACCATCACCAGCGCAACCGGATAGGCGAGCACGGTCGCGAGCGCCGAGGTGATGATGCTGATCCGCAGCGTCGTCCAAAGCACGCGCGCATAGAGCTCGACGTTGATCAGACGCACGTAGTGCGCGAGCGTGAACGGGCGCCCGATGATGCCGCGGCTGTCCTGCGTTTGGATGCTCGAGAGCAGCAGCCCCAGCGCCGGATAGAAGAAGAAGTATGTAAGAAATGCCAGCATCGGGACGGCAAGGAGCCCGACCGGCAAAGCCAGGCGCCACCCCGGTCGCCGCCGGGCTGCCGGAGGAGCTTCAACGCTCAAAATCGCCACCGCATCGTCGCTGGTGGTCATCGCTGGCCGTCCTCGACTGCGCGATACCAAGGCAATACCCCTCTTTGCACAAAGCTTATGCGTCGGCACCCTACAGGACCAAGAACATCTTCGTTTAGGGGCATCAGGAAGGATTATGACAATTGGTTCGGCAACTGCTCCGATCTTGGTCGACGAATGCCGCTGGCTGCATCTTTGGTTCTCCGCCGAGGGCCAAGCCCCCTGACATATCGACGCGTCAGCGCAGGCTTTCGCAGAAGTTCGCGATACGCCGGCAGCCTTCCTTGAGCGATTCGGTATCGGTCGCGTAGGAAATGCGGAAGTACGGGCTCATGCCATAGGCGCCGCCGGGCACGGCCGCGACATGCTGCTCTTCCAGCAAAGCCGAGATGAAGTCGGAATCGGTTTCCAACCGCCGCCCGGCCTTGGTGGTCTTGCCGATACAGCCGGCGATGTTCGGGAACACGTAGAAGGCCCCTTGGGGCTTGTGGCAGGTGATGCCGGGGATCTGATTGAGCAGCTTGACCACCAAATCGCGCCGGTCGCGATAGATGTCCGCGCGCTCCTTCAGGAACTCCTGCGGCCCATCCAGGACCGCAACCGCCGCCGCCTGGCTCAGGGTGCAGATTCCACCGGTCGCCTGACCGTGGACATTGTTCATCGCAGCGATCAGGTCCTTGGGGCCGCCGCAATAGCCGACCCGCCAGCCAGTCATGGCGTAGGCCTTTGACGCGCCGTTCACGGTCACGACACGGTTCTTCAGTCTCGGTTCAACCTCCGCGATGGTGCAGAATTCGAAACCATCATAAGTGAGGTGCTCGTAGATATCGTCGGTGAGAATCCAGACGTCGGGATACTTCAGCATGACGTCGGCGATCGCGCGCATCTCGTCGCGCGTGCACGCCGCGCCGGTCGGATTGTTGGGAAAATTCAGGATCAGCCACTTCGTCCGCGGCGTGATCGCCGCATCCAGGTCCGCCGGGCGGAGCTTGAACTGGTTGTTCTCCGGGCACGGCACGGCGACGGGCGTCGCCTCTGCAAGGAGAACGATGTCCGCATAGGTGATCCAGCCGGGCGCGGGAATGACGACCTCGTCGCCGGGATTGCAGCTCGCAAACAGCGCGTTGAAGATGATCTGCTTGCCGCCGTTGGCGATCAGGATCTCGTCGAGGGCGTAGTCGAGATTGTTCTCGCGCTTGAACTTGCGCTGGACCGCGGTCCGCAACGCGGCAGTCCCCGGCTGCGCCGGGTACTTGGTATCGCCGGCCAGGGCGGCCCGATGTGCGGCCTCGATCGCATGCGGCGGCGTCGGAAAATCGGGCTCGCCGGACGACAGGCCGACGATCTTGACGCCTGCGTCGCGGAGCTCGCGCGCCTTGTCCGTCATCGCCGCCGAGGCCGACACCTTCACAGTCTTGAGGCGGTTTGCGAGTTCAGGCATTGTCAGCTCCACTTCTCATTTCTTTCAAACGCGCGACCTCGGATCGGCTCGCAAATCGCAATTCGCCAATGACCTGGAACGTGGGTACGACCTCGATCATCGCGACGTTCATCCGCGCCGGCGATCCCACCGCGAACGCAATGGCATCGGCGATGTCTTCGGACTGGAGCGTCTCGAAGCCGCCGACGAACCGGGCATCCGGATTGTCGGTGGCGTTCTGGTTCGGGAAGATGCTCGTCGCCACACGCCCGGGCGAGACTTCGGTGACGCGAACGCGGGTGCCGTAGAGGTCGACGCGCAATTGCTGCGAGAGCGAATTAATGCCCGCCTTCGTCGCGTGATAGGCCACGGATGAGTTGAAGGTCGTGGCGTTTTCGCCGAAGGCGTAATGGCCCGCGATCGAGGAGACGTTGACCACGTGGCCACGGTTGCGCCTCGCCATGCCAGGTGCGATCAATCGCGTCAGGTGCAGGACCGCGCGCAGATTGACGTCGACCAGCGTATCGACATCATCCGATTCCATCTCCAGGATATTGCCGCGCCGCGACTGGCCGGCATTGTTGACGAGAACATCGAATTCGGCCGAACCGGCAAGGCGCATCAAGGCGTCGTAGTCGTTCACGTCGACCGCACAGGCGCGGCATCCGGTCTCGGCCGACAGGCTGGCTAGCCGGCGAACATCCCGCGCCAGCGCGTGGACCTCGAGCCCCTCGGCACGGAGGCGACGAACCGTCGCGGCCCCAATTCCCGAGGACGCGCCCGTCACCAACGCCGTTCGGTAGTCCGAAAATCCCATCCGCAGGGCTCTCTTGCAGTCAGGCCGAGCGGCGGGAAGTTACGTGCGGAGATCGGCGCAGGCATACAGCGGATTTGTTCTGCCCTCATAAGGACATCCAATATCCCGGCCTTAACTCGTCGGGTGCACGAGCCATAAGCCCACCCGATGCAGGCAGAGTGAATTTCTCTTACTCGTCCTCGCGCGTATCGCCCTACATTTTGCAACGCTCTTCTCACCCACGGGAAACGGACCAGAATGTTGGAAGTCGGCAATCGGATCGTCATGGTCTCCGGAGCTTCGCGCGGCATTGGACGTGCGGTCGTCGACCGGCTACTGGCGTCGGGCTTCCGCGTATCGGCGGGGCTTCGCGACCCGAGCCGCCTCGCCGAGAGCGAGAGGCTCATGACGTACCGCTATGATGCCGAAGACGTCAGGAGCCCGATCTCCTGGGTCAACGCGACGGTCGCTCGGTGGGGCGGGATCGACGCCATCGTCAACGCGGCCGGCATCAATCCGAAGGTCCGGGTCTCCGACGAGGGCGAGAACGAGCTCGATGAAATGTGGCGCGTGAACGTCAAGGGGCCCCTGCGCCTCGTCAGGGCCACCCTGCCCCATCTGGCCGTGTGCGGACATGGCCGGGTCATCAATCTGGGGTCCCTCGCCGGCAAGCGCGTGGGAAGCAATGTCGGCTATGCCATGACCAAGTTCGCTGTCGTTGCGCTCACCCACGGCATTCGCCGGGAGGGACGTGCGGCCGGCATCCGGGCGACGGTGATCTGCCCGGGCTATGTTGCCACCGACATGACGCTGAACGACGACGAGATTCCCCGCCACGAGATGAGCCAGCCGGGCGACATCGCCCGCCTGGTGGAAACCGCACTCATGCTGCCGAACAACGCGTCGGTCTCCGAGATGCTCGTGCACTGCCAGTTCGAACCGATGCTTTAAAACCCGGGCGCGACGATGACATTCGCAGCGGGTGAGCAAATCGCCGGCGACCCGAACAAGTCCGGCCCTGGGCCCTATCACCGCCCAAGCAATGTCTTGATGCCGGCCAAACCGATCCGCAGGAAGGGGTCTGAATGGATGTAGAAATATTTGACGCCCCGGTCGCGCCAGAACGGTAGTTCGTCAGACGTCACAAGTGTCCCGGCGACCTTGCCGGCGGCGCGGATCTTCCTGACCGCAAGATCGACCCGCTCGACGACGGCTTGGGGTCTCGGCTCTCCGAAGGGCGGAGCCGGCGGATAACCCATGTTCTGGGACAGGTCGCCAGGCCCGATGAAGAAAACATCAATGCCTTCCACCGCGAGCAAGGAATCGATGTCGTCAATCGCCCTCGGCGTTTCGATCATTGCAACGATCAACCGCTTTTCGTGGTCGGCAGGGCACGCGTAGCGCACGGCGTCGACGATCGCGCGCGCCTGGTCGGCAGTATCGACCATTGGCGCCATCAGGCCGTCGGCGCCGGCATTGAGATAACGGATCAGAACCGGCCGTTCATGCGAGTGCGGACGGACGATGGCGGCGCCGCCCGCGCCGCGAATGGCCTGGGCCGTCACACGCACGTCCTCAAAGCTCCAGGTCCCGTGCTCGCAATCGACGAAGATTGCATCCGCACCGAGTTCGACCAGACGGACGGCCAGGCCCGCCGAAGCGTGATGCGGTGTAAGCATCGTGACCGCCTCGCCCTTGGCAAGGCGCTCGCGCAGTTTGGCTCCATTCATGGGAGATCCTTCTCTGTCAGGTCTTTGGCTTGTCGCTCAGCCCTTCTGGCGCACCGACCCACCGGGCCATCTCGATATCGGCCGAGGTGTCGCGCATGAAGGTTGGGCAGATGTGCAACTCCGGGATCACGGCGCCCTTCTGCAGGCTGGCGCAGAGCAGCACGGCGCGCGCAACGTCGTGYGGGTGAAGCATCACGGCCCGCTCGCCTTCGAGCGGCGGCCGGGCGCGATTGTCCATGATCGGGGTATCAGTCTCGCCGGGCAGGATCGTCGTCGCGCGAATGCCCTGGTTGCGATAGGTGTTGTGCAGGAAGGTCATGAAATTCTTCACGCCGGCCTTGGCCGCGCCATAGGCCGCGCCGCCGAGCAGGTTCGGATTGACGACCGCGAGCGACGACACCGTGATCACCGTGCCTTCCTTCCTCGCGATCATGTCCTCGAGCACGGCCTGGGTGAGGTTGAACACGGCGGTGAGGTTGACGTTCACCGTGGCGTTCCACTCGGCCTCGCTGATGAAGCGCGCGTTCAGCACCTTGCTGGCACTGCCGGCATTGTTGACGAGAATGTCGATCGGTCCGACATTGCTCTTCACCCAGGCAACCGTCTCCAGGATCGCGTCCCGGGAACCGACATCGAACGCGCGGGCGATGGCCTTGCCGCCCGCCTTCTCTATCGCCGTGACGACCTCCTCGAGCGGGCCGATCCGGCGTCCTGTCAGGATAACCCTCGCACCTTCCTGGGCGAGCAGGATCGCGATCTCGCGTCCGATCCCCGTTCCCGCGCCGGTGACGAGCGCGATCTTTCCGTCGAGCAGACTCATGACTCTCCTATTCGGCGGCCGTCGCCGCCAGGCTTGAGCGCTGATGGCCGTAAATCTGCCTCGCGGCCTGCGGCGTGATCAACCCTTCCGCGAGATCGAGCTCGATCGCGGCCGCGGAGCGCTCCGACGTCTTGCCCCAGCCGCCGCCTCCCGGCGTCTCGACCTCCAGGCGGTCACCCGTCTTCAGGACGACCTTGCCCTTGGGAAATTGCGGCTCGCCGTTCTTGTGCACCTTGCCGGCGCTGCCGGACCGGCCTCCGACGACCCCGAAGCAGGGATGACGCACCCGCTCGGAGGCAAGATAGATGTTCATCGGATTGCGCCCGAGATTGCGCAAGATGACGCGCTGGCCAAGCCCGCCCCGGCTTTTGCCGGCGCCGCCGGAATCCGGAATCAGCTCCTTGCACTCGGTGAGCGCGGGGACGGCGATCTCGAACATCTCGATCGCTGTGACCCTGCAATTGGACGGGAAGCTCAGCGTGTCCAGACCGTCGAACTCGGCGCGGGCGCCCTGCCCGCCGTGAAAATTCTGCACCGAGCCGTATTGCGTGCCGTCGTCGCGCCGGCCGACGCAGTTGGCGGCCCAGATCGGCGCGCCGCCGCTGTCACCCATCACCTTGACCGGCACTACGCCTTCCAGCGCCTTGAAGATCAGCGAGGGAATGACGTGGCCGATCAGATTGCGCGAATTGCCTGCCGTCCATTGCTGCGGATTGAGGATCGAGCCAAGCGGCGCCTCGTCGGTGATCGGGGTGATGCAGCCCTCGTTGTTCGGCGTATCCGGGTCGAGCAGGCATTTCAGTGCGTAGACCGAATGGGCGTAGCGGTAATTGGTCCGGCAGTTGATGGAATGGAGCACCTGGTCTGACGTGCCGGCATAGTCGACGTGGATGGAATCGTCGCGGACGATGACGGAGGCCTTCAAGGTCACATCGGTGTCGTAGCCGTCGAGCAGAACCTCGGCGGAATAGGTCCCATTGGGCCATTGCCGGATCGCCCGCCGCGTCTGCGCCTCGGATCGCGTATGGATGGCGTCGGCCAGTTCGTCGATGCTGTCGAGGTCGTATTCGTCGAGGAATTTCACCAGTTCGCGGCCCATCACATTGTTGGCCGCGACCATGGATTCGAGATCGCCCATCACTTCGGTCGGAAGGCGAACGGAGGCGGCGATGATGTCGAGCACATCCTGGTTGGGGACGCCGGCCTTGTGCATCTTCACGATCGGGAAGCGGATGCCCTCCTCGAAGATGTCGCTGGCCTCGGAATGCAGGGGCGCGCCGCCGATGTCGGGCAGATGCGCGATCGAGCCGGCATAGGCCACGACCTTGCCCTTCTTGAAGATCGGCGTGATCATGGTGACGTCGGGCAGATGCCCGGTGCCGATCTCGGGATCGTTGGTGGCGAGCACGTCGCCTTCTGCCAGAGCCTCGGCCGGAAATTTCGGCAGGAAGTATTTTTGCGCGGCGACCGGGAGCGAGGTGATGAACACC
Source organism: Bradyrhizobium sp. P2_E8 (assembly GCF_056403875.1). Lineage (NCBI taxonomy): Bacteria > Pseudomonadati > Pseudomonadota > Alphaproteobacteria > Hyphomicrobiales > Nitrobacteraceae > Bradyrhizobium > Bradyrhizobium sp. P2_E8. The sequence goes on along the minus strand of NZ_JBFUES010000038.1, from coordinate 8,877 downwards.
GGGATCGACCAGGTGCATTGCGCCAGCGCGCGGCCGCGGCTGTCGAGCAGTACGGTCACATAGTCGTGGTTCTCGCGCACGATCGGCGAAAACGCGGTGCGGCCGAGCACGATGTCGGCCTGGTCGGCGATGAAGATCAGGCGATTCCACATCACCTGAAGATTGATGGGATCGTTGAAATCGGCCGCGTTCACGGACATGGATGCGTCCTCCTCAGGCGAGGTTGATCACGAGATTACCATTGATGTCGATGTGAGCGGTGCCGCTCGGCCCGACCACCGCCGTCGACTCGCGCTGCTCGACAATGACCGGTCCCTTGATCTCCTCGCCGACCGGCAGCTTGTAGTGATCGTAGACCGGCGTCTCGACGAAGCCATTGCGCTCGCTGAAATAGACCGAGCGGGTGCCTTTCCTGGCCTCGGCGGCATGCCGTGCGTGCGGCCGGGTCACCTGGTCCTTCCGCCCGCTCGAGCGCAGACGCCAGGTGATCACCTCGACCGACGAGCCCGCGACGATGCGGCCGAACAGCTCGCGGTAGAGCTTGTAGAAATTGGCGAGGAGCTCTTCGTGGAACTGCTTCAGCGCCAGGCCGCGATCCGGCAGTGCGACCGTGATTTCGTGGCCCTGGCCGACGTGGCGCATGTCGACAGTGTAGGTGTTGGTGATGGTCTCCGGCGCGACGCCGGCGGCGCGGACGACTTCGGCCCCCTGGGCCGCGAGATCGCCGAGCAGGCGGTCCATCGCGACAAAATCCCAATTGTCGACCTGCATCGGAAAGCTCGCGGAGAGGTCGACCGCGACCGGTGCGATCAAGAGGCCGATCGCGGAGGTGACGCCGGCGCCCGTCGGGCAGATGATGCGCTTGATGCCGAGCTTGCGGGCGATGCCATAGGCGTGCACGGGGCCCGCGCCGCCGAAGGCCACCATCGGCAGGCTGCGCGGATCGACGCCGAGGTCGGTCGCATGCACCGCCGCCGCCTTGCTCATGGATTCATTGACGAGATCGTGGATGCCCCAGGCACAGCGAGGCACGCTGACGTCGAGCGCGGCTGCGAGCTTCGCCATCGCCGCTTGCGCGGCGTCCTTCGAGACCTTGAACGAGCCGCCGACGAAGGACTCCGTGCCCATGTAGCCGAGCAAGATATCGGCGTCGGTGACGGTCGGCTCGGTGCCGCCGCGCTGGTACGCGGCCGGGCCCGGCATCGCGCCTGCCGACCGCGGCCCGACGTCGAGCAGGCCGAGCCGGTTCCTCGCCGCGATCGAACCGCCGCCCGCGCCGATCTCGATCATGCGGATCGACTGGATCTTGAGCGGAAAGCCCGAGCCCTTGCGGAAGCGATGGTAGTGCGCGACCTCGAGATCGGTGCCGACCGTCGGCTCCCCATTCGGGATCAGACACAGTTTTGCGGTGGTGCCGCCCATGTCGAAGGACAGCACACTGCCCTCACCGGCAATGCGGCCGAATTCGGCGGCTGCCACCGCGCCTGCGGCAGGGCCGGATTCGATCAGGCGCACCGGAAGCTCCGCAGCTCGGCTGCTCGGCACGAGGCCGCCCGACGAGGTCATCCAGAGCACCTGGCGATTGATACCCCTGGCCGCAAACTCCCGTTCGAGATGCGCGACGTGTCCCGACATCTGCGGTCGCGTATAGGCGTTGACGACAGTGGTCGAGGCGCGGTCGAACTCGCGCACCTCGGGGCACACCTCAGAGGACAACGACACGAAGACGTCAGGGTCCTCTTCGCGCAGCAGCGCTGCGATACGCTGCTCATGGGTCGGATATTTGTAGGCGTGCAGCAGGCAGACGGCGACGGATTTGATGCCTTCCTCGCGCAACCTCCCGGCGATCTCGCGGACCGTCTCCTCCTCCAGCGCCGTGATGACCTCGCCGTCGGCGGACATGCGCTCGACGGCGCCAAAGCTGTTGGCGCGCGTCACCAGCGGGTCGGGATACTTCAAGTTCAGATCGTAGAGGTCATAACGTCCTTCGTTGCGGATGCGCAGCATGTCCTGGAAGCCGGCGGTGGAGATGAAGCCGGTCTTGACGCCCTTGCGCTCCAGCACCGCGTTGGTGACGACAGTGGTCGCACCGAGCACCTGAAGTCCTTCGAGATCGACGACATCGCCGAATTGCGCGAGCAGCTCGAAGACGCCGCGAACCACGGCCTCGGCCGGATTGGTCGGTGTGCTCAGCACCTTGTGGAGATGCAGTTCGCCGTTGTCGTCGAGCAACGCGAAATCGGTAAAGGTTCCCCCGGTATCAAATGCGAGCTTGGCCATCTGTTTCCTCGAAGAGATTGTCTTCGAGCGTAGGAAATGAGGTTGCGGCCGGCCACCACAACTCCAGTCTGCCGCCATAGGTTTTGTTTATGGCCTGACGACGTCGGCGCGATACAGCCGCCGCACATGCCGGTGCCGGGCTTTGACGTCCAGCGGTATTGCTTAGACCGCCTTGATGCCCTGCGGATGGCCGCGCATCAGCTTCTCGACCACGGTCAGGAGTACCGATCGTGTGGCAAGCGCGGGCTCCGACAGCGGCAGATGGTCGGAGATGCACAGGGAGACGGTCGCCTCGATCGCGGGCCGCACCAGCCGCCGCACCTCGACCCCACCAAAGCTCGACGCGGTCGCTGCGACCGAGGCCGGCAGGATGGTCGAGCCGAGCCCCTCGGTCACGGCCGCGCCGAGCGCGGAGACGGATTCGATCTCAGAGACGACATTCGGCGTCACCCGCGCTCGCGCCAGCGATTCATCAATCAGGCGCCGTAGGAAATGTCCCTGGCTCGGCAGCAACAGCTTGACGTCGGCCAACGCAGACAGCGGCAGCGGTTCGTCCGTCGGCTTTTTCACTGCCGCCCCGGCGCGCGAGACCAGATACAGCTCCTCGCGAAACAGCGGCTGGAGCTTGACACCCTTGATCGGGCCGGAGCCATAGATCATGGCCATGTCCATCTTGCCGGTCATAATCAGCTCGCTCAGCACATGGCCGAAGCTGTCGTTGATGTGGACGATGATCTGCGGATGCAGCGTCGACATTTCCTTCAGAATCGGCAGCGACAGCGTGCTCGACGCCGAATAGGTCGCAAGCCCGATCGACACCCGCCCTGCGAGCGCCTTGGTCGACTGATCGATGTCGATCTGCGCCTGCTCGATCTGCTTCAGCAGCAATTGCGCATGGCGATAGAGGATGAGGCCGGCCTCGGTCGGGACGATGCCGTGATTGCTGCGCAGGAGCAGCTTGTGCTTGAAATGACTCTCGAGCGCCGCGATCTGCTGCGACAGCGCCGGCTGCGCCGTGCGCAACAGGCCGGCGGCGCGCGAGACGCTGCCGGCATCGACCACCTTGACGAAGCTCTTCAGCTTCCTGAAATCGACGCTCATCTGTGTCGAACGCTGGTCCTGAAAACGCGGGCTGGTTCGCCAATATCTCCCATCTAGACCGTTGATTTCAATGATATTCTTGCCGGCCTCTCGCTTTCGGCCCGGTCCGGGCGTACCGGCGTCAGCGTAGCGCCTTGCAGGCCTTTTCGATGCGGTCGCAGGCGTCCTTGATCGCGGCCATCGAGGTCGCGATCGACAGACGGAAATACGGCGAGAGCCCGTAGGCCGCGCCCTGCACGGCGGCTACGCCGACATCGTCGAGCAGATAGAGCACGAAATCGAGATCATTCTCGATGACCTTGCCGTCAGGCGTGGTCTTGCCGATCACGCCGGCACAGCCGGGATAGAGATAGAAGGCTCCATCAGGCACCAGACAGGACAGGCCGGGGATCGCATTGAGCCGTGCGCAGGCATAGTCGCGGCGCTCCTTGTAGAGCTTGACGCTGTCGCGAACGAACGACTGGTCGCTGGTCAGCGCATGGGCGGCCGCGGCCTGGCTGATCGACGATGGGCACGACGACATCTGCGATTGCAGCTTGTTGATGGCGGCGACCAGCGGCGCGGGACCGGCGGCATAGCCGATCCGCCAGCCGGTCATCGCATAGGTCTTCGACACCCCGTTGGCGAGCAGGACGCGGTCCTTGAGCTCGGGTACCGCGGCGGCAAGCGTCGTCGCCGGCTCGTCGCGGTACCAGATCTGGTCATAGATGTCGTCCGAGAGCACGAGGACGTCGGGATGACGCAGCAGCACGTCGCCGATCGCCTTGAGGTCTGCGCGGGAATAGGCCGCGCCGGTCGGGTTCGAGGGCGCATTCAGGATCAGCCAGCGCGTCTTCGGCGTGATCGCGGCTTCCAGCGCCTCCGCCGTCAGCTTGAACCCCTGGTTCTCGGAGCAGCGGACAATGACGGGCTTGCCGTCATTGGCGATCACCATGTCGGGATAGGAGACCCAATAGGGCGCGGGAATGATGACCTCGGCGCCCTCCTCCACGCTCGCCATCAGCGCGAGGAACAGGATCTGCTTGGCGCCGCCCCCAACGCAGATCTCGTTGTCGGCATAGTCGAGGCCAAGGCGGCGCTTGTAGTCGGCGATGATCGCCTTGCGCAGGGCGACAGTGCCGTTGACGGCGGTATATTTGGTCTCGCCGCGATCGATCGCCTCATGCGCGGCCGCCTTGACGTGATCCGGCGTGTCGAAATCAGGCTCGCCGATCGCCATGTCGACGATGTCGCGGCCGGCGGCCTTCAGCTCGCGCACGCGGGCGGACGCCGCCGTGGTCGGAGATATCTTGATGCGCGAGACGCGCGCGGCCGGCACGAAGATCGTCACTGTTGTCGTCCTTTGCGTTGCGAATGCCGTCCACCTGCCGGGCGGACGCCTAGATCAATGTTCGACGTCGGTCTCACCGCGCATGCGGCCGGTGAGGAAGAGCTCGCCCAGCTCGTCATGGGTGATGTCGGCGGGACGCCCGTCCCAGATCACCTTGCCGAGCCGCAGGATGACGGCGCGCTGCGCCACGGCCATGGCCTTCTTGGTGTTCTGCTCGACCAGCAGAATGGTCTGGCCGGCCGCGTTGATGCGCAGCAGCTCATCGAACACGATTCCGATCGCGGTCGGCGATAAACCGACCGAGGGCTCGTCGACGAGCAGGATCTTTGGCCGCTGCAGCACCGCCATCGCGACTTCGAGCAGCTGCTGTTCGCCGCCCGACATGTTACCGGCCAGCGTGTTGCGGCGCGTCTTCAGGATTGGGAAGAGGTCGTAGACATAATCCCGCTCCGCTTTCACCTTGCTGTCGCGCAGCGTATAGGCGGCCATCTGGAGGTTCTCGTCGACCGTCATGACAGGGAAATTGCAGCGCCCCTGTGGCACCCAGGAGATCCCTTCGGCGAGGATCGCGCGCGACTTGAGTGCGCTGATGTCCTTGCCCTGCCAGTTGATGCTGCCGCCCTTGACCGTCGTCATGCCATAGAGCGTCTTCAGAAGCGTCGACTTGCCCGCCCCGTTCGGCCCCATCAGCGCGACGAACTGTCCCTGCGGCACGTCGAGATCGACGCCGTTGAGGATGTCGAGCGAGCCGTAGCCGGCGCGCAGGCCCTTGATCGAGAGAGAGGGTTCAACCACCGAGATAGGCCTCCCGCACTGCCAGGTTCCGGACGATCTCGTCGGGCGTTCCTTCCGCGAGCTTGCGGCCCTGGTCGAGCACAACCACCCGCTTGCACAGGCTCGTGACGACGTCGATGTTGTGCTCGATGATGAGGAAGCTGACGCCGAACGAGGTGTTGGCGAGGCGGATGCTCTCGACCACACGCTCGATCAGCTTGGGATTGATGCCGGCCATTGGCTCGTCGAGCAGAATGAGCTTCGGCTCTGGCATCAGCATCGAGGCGAACTGGATCAGCTTCTGCTGGCCGCCCGAGAGCTTGCCGGCCGGCTGGAAACGCACGTCCCAGAGACCGGCGATCCTGATCAGCTCGCGTGCCCGTTCCCTGAGCGCCGCGACGCGATTGCGCGCGGCGGCGCCGATCCCGAACGTCGACCAGATGCCGGGAAAGGTGAACATCTGGCCGGCGATCACGAGGTTTTCCTCGATGTCCAGCGCGGAGAAAACCACGGTCTTCTGGAACGAGCGCAGCATGCGGCCTTCACGGGCGATATCGTTGAGCGACCAGCCCGTGATGTCCTGACCGTCGAGCTTCACAGCTCCCGCGCTCGGTCTTGCGAGCCCGGTCACGCAATCGAAGAAGGTGGACTTTCCGGAGCCGTTGGGGCCGATCAAGCCGCAGATCTCGCCGCGGTCGACATGCAGATCCACCCCGTCCACGGCGCGCACGGCGCCGTAGGACTTGCAGAGGCCGGAGATATCGAGGATCGGCAGCCCGTTCATTTGCGCTTCTCCAGGAATGACCAGAAGCGGCCGATCAGCGGCGCGAATCCGCTGGGGAACCAGAACACCAGGCCGAGCAGGAAGAAGCCATAGGCGATCATGCGCAGCTCCGGGGCGACGCGCAGCGCTTCGGTGAGCCCGACGAACAGCAGGCTGCCGAAGATGACGCCCGAGATGGTCCCCGCCCCGCCGCCGAGCACGATGATCAGCATCGTCGTCGAATAGTACATCTGGAAGGTCAGCGGGCTGACCACGGTCAGATAATGCGCATAGAGACTGCCGCCRAGCCCCGCAAAGGCAGCGCTGATCATGAAGACGACGAGCTTGTAGTGCCAGGTCGGAATGCCAACGGATTCGGCAAGCGTCTCGTTCTCGCGAATGGCGATCATGTTGCGGCCCGCCGGCGACCGAACGATCAGGTAGACGGCCAGCGTTGCCAGCGCAGCGATGACGAGCGTCAAATAGTAGAAGGCGACGGTTCCGGAGACCGTGAACGAGGCGGGCCCCAGCGCGAAATAGGGTTTTGGGATCCCCGCCAACCCCATGTCGCCGCGCGTCAGGCTGATCCAGTTCTTAGCGATGGCTTGGCCGATGATGACGAAGCCAAGCGTGCACATCACGAACGACGTCGCACGTAGCCTCAGAGCGGGAATTCCGAGCGGCGCCGCAATTGCGCCCGTCACAAGGGCGGCGGCGAGGAAATTCAGATAGAACGGCGTGCCGAAATGGACTGCCAGCAGCGCCGACGTATAGGCCCCAATGCCGAAGAACGCCGCCTGCGCCAGCGACAGCAACCCGGTGTATCCCAGCAGCAGGTTGAGACCATGGGCCGGCAGCAGGAAGATCAGCGCGATGATGATCGCGTGCAGCGGGTAATTGCCGAGGAATAGCGGTGCGACGCATGCCAGCGCGACGAGCGCGAGGCCAAACGGAACGCGAAAATCCCGTCCCGTCGCAGCAACTGGGAGTTCGGCTGGTGCCATGGTCTGGTCTCGGACGATCTCAGTCATGTCACATCCATGGTAGTCAGAAGCGGGCCTGCGCGGAGAAGAGCCCGTGCGGACGCCACATCAGCACCAGCATGAGGGTCGCAAATCCCACGGTGTCGCGGAACTGCAGCCCGACATAGGTGGCAACCAGGCTCTCCGCGATACCGAGGATCATCGCCGCGACGAACGTGCCCCGGACGTTGCCGAGTCCGCCCATGATGATGACGGGCAGCGTCTTGAAGGTGATGAGCTCGCCCATGCCGCCGTAGACGCTGACGTTCACGGGCGCAGTCAACACGCCCGAGAGCGCCGCCAACCCAGCCCCGAGGATGAAGGTCCAGAGCGCGATGTGACGGACGTCGATACCGACCACAGCGCAGCACTCGATGTTCTGCGACACCGCGCGCATCGCCTTGCCCATCCGGCTGTAGGTGACCATCAGCTCGAGGCCGACGAACACGATGAGGCTGACGATGATGATCAGGATGCGCTGCTCGGCCAGTGTGAAGCCGAACAGCGTCACCGGCTCGATATAGCCGCCGGAGAAGAACTTGTAGCTGCCGCCGAACACCAGGATGACGGTGTTCTGCAGGATCAGCGCGACGCCGAGGGTCGCGAGCACGCCGGCCTCGGCCGGCGCTCCGACGATCCGCTGCATCACGAAATTGCCGACCACGACGGCGATGACGGCCGTGGCGACCACGCCGATCACGACTGCTACCGGATAAGGCAGGTCGAAATATTCGATGGCGAACCAGGCCCCGAAGGTGCCGAGCATATAGTATTCGCCATGCGCGAAGTTGATGGCGCGCAGCACGCCAAAAATCATCGTCATGCCGACGGCAACGATCGCATAGACCGATCCTGATACGATGCCGTTAACGACCTGCTCTATGATCGTGTAGAACATGTGCGTGGCGCCTTATTTGGGATAATCGATCTCGGCCGAATAGGCTCCCTTGATGGCCGGCTTGCCGTTCTCGATCTCGAGCAGGATCATCGGCAGGCGCGCCTGATTGTGATCGTCGAAGGTCACCTCGCCGACCGCGCTCGCATAATGGATCTTGGACAGCGCGGTGCGGACCTTCTCGCGGTCGATGCTCTGGGCCTGCTCGATCGCCTTGGCCAGAAGATGCGTCGTCTCCCAGTGCACATAGGCGTGGTTGTTGGGGGCTTCACGGAACTCGGCGGTGAACTTGTCGACGAACGCCTTGCTTTTCTCCGACTCGTAGGCGGGAAGCCAGGCCGCCGCCTCGATCGCACCTTCGAGCGCCTTCGGCGCCGCCTTGATGGTCTTCTCGGTATTGAACTCGGCATTGCCGATCAGCGGAATCTTCCCTGCGATCCCGACTTCCATCATCTGACGCCCGACGATGGGCGTGGAATCGGCGTTGCCGTACATGATGATGGCCTGGGCGCCGGAATCGCGGATCTTGGACAGCACGCTGCGGAAATCCACTTCGCCCTCCTTGTAATAGTCTTCCGTCAGGATCTGGCTTTTGAAACGAGGAAGGTACTTCTTGGTGAACTCAATGGCCGCGCGCCCATAATCGCTGTCGACCGAGAGCACGGCGTATTTGGTAAAGCCCTTCTTCTCGGCGGCGTATTGCAGCACGATC
>NZ_JBFUES010000037.1:0-16744 GCF_056403875.1 Bradyrhizobium sp. P2_E8 | reverse complement strand
CTACTGGCCTGGCTGCCGCCAGCCTCGCTGTCGCGGATCGACCTGATCCATCCGGATCCCTGGCCGAAGCGGCGGCACTGGAAGCGGCGCTTCGTCCAGGACAGGACCATCGCTGCAATGGCGCGCGTGCTGAAGGTCGGCGGCGAATTCCGCTTCGTTTGCGACATCGACGATTACTGCGCCTGGACGCTGTCGCATCTTGCGCGCTCGACGGATTTCAAATGGCTTGCGGAGCGCGCCGACGATTTCCGGCAGCCTTGGGACGGCTACACGATGACACGCTACGGCCGGAAGGCCGCGCGCGAGGGTCGCAAGGCGGCTTACTTGCGGTTCAGAAGACAATGATCGTCGTTCCGGGGCGCGCAGAGCGCGAACCCGGAATGACCAGCAAAAGAATCTTAGATCGTCTGCCGGTTGCGCCAGAAATTCACGACGCGTTCCGCCGTCGTCGGCATCAGGCGCGTGAAGTTCATGCGGGCGGCCTCGATGTCGGCATTGGCCGGCGCGCGATGCGGACCGTACCAGAGCAGGATGAGCGCGCGCACCGTGGGCCAGCCGAGATTCAGCACGCGCCCCAGGATCAGAATCGGATCGTAGCGGTCGCCCGCGATCAGGCGGTCGAGGATCGAGAGGCGGACGCCGGACATCGCCGAGAGCGAGGCGATCGCTTCCTCGTATTTGCCTGCCTTGGCAAAGCCGAGCAGCGCGCTCTCGCCGAGATGGCCCTCGCGATGCAAGGCGAGCACCGTGCGCTGTGCCGCCGAGAAATCGCGGCGCGGCCCGGGCGGCAGCGCGGCCTCCTCGATGGCCGCCATGGCGCGCTTGATCTCGACCTGGCGCACGGGATTGACCACGCTGGAGAGACGGCGGCGGATGACGTCGAGCGTGCCGTCGAGCAGCTCTTTCAGGTGCTCGCCCGAAAGATCGTTGCGCTGGCCGATCTTGAGCGTCAGCACGCCGTCCTGCGCGGCACGCTTGATCAGCTCGGAATAGCTGCCAGGCGAGAACACCGCGCCGGCATTGCCTGCGGCGCGACGCACCACGTCGCGATCGCCGCGCTCGACCAGCACGTCGGTGACGACGGACGACAGAGCGGGGCGCTCCGTCATCGCCAGCAGATGCCCCTGGCCCTTCAGCCGCGCGATCTCGACCAGGGCGGCTTCGTCGAGCACGGGCGAGCGGCGCAGCACCGGGCCGGCCACCATGATCTCGTTTTCGCGCGCGAGCTGGTTCACCAGGTGCCGCGGCGCGTTGTCCAGGCGCGAGAAGCGCTCGGCGAGATCGACGCGCGAGGCGAGCTCGGCATGCGGCACGAGATCGATCAGGAGATCGTCGAAGAGATCGATGAGCTCGGGACGGAGCTTGTCCGGATCCTGGAAGAACAGTTCGGCGATGGCACGCGCGATTTCGCCACGACGCCGGGGATCGCCGCGTTTGACGATTTCGTCCAGTCCGGGAATGAGCGACGTGGCAACGGTCATGAAAACGCAAACTCGTACAGGGCACGCCGCGGGTGCGCCCTTGGTCCAAGCCGCCCCACAATCAGGGAATTTAGGCCCCGTTGATGAAGGAAGCGTTGCGCGGGGGGCCGCCGGAATGGCGCAAAAAGCCTCGCCTGCCCTGCGATGGGCCTTGTCCGGGAGGGTGGAAAGGGCTATATCAGCGCCAATTCATCTTCTCATACGATCCGCGTAGTGAGAGTGGGCCCGAAAGGACCCGCTCTTTTTTATTACCTGAGCGCGGCTTGGCGGAAGATGCGGCCCGGCGAGCTGTCGGGAGAGTTCCGAAGCGGGCTTTGAAATCGTAACCAAGCCTTAACCATCGAGCGCCTTGACCCTGGATATGACCGAACCGACCACTGGTTCCACGGATGCCGAGTTGCTGGCCGAGCCGAGGCTCGTGGTCGAGCCGGGCGTCGCGGCACGGGTGTCCGCGGTGGCAGGGCCCGTGCTCCAGGGCATGGGCTACCGCCTGGTGCGGATCCGCATCTCCGGTGAAGCCGGCTGCACCGTGCAGATCATGGCCGAGCGCCCGGACGGCTCGATGCAGATCGAGGATTGCGAGACGATTTCGCGGGCGCTGTCGCCCGTGCTCGACGTCGCCGACCCCATCGATCGCGCCTACCGGCTGGAAATCTCCTCGCCGGGGATCGATCGCCCCCTGGTGCGGCGCTCCGATTTCGAGCGCTATGCCGGGCACCTGGTGAAGGTCGAGATGGCGGTCGCCCATGAGGGGCGGAAGCGCTTCCGCGGCATGATCGGCCCTGTCGAAGGCGACCGCGTGCATCTGCATCGCGACGACGTCAAGGCGGCCGAAGAACCCGACGTTCTCCTGACGATGGAGGATATCAGCGAGGCCCGGCTGGTGCTGACCGATGAGCTGATCGCGGAATCGATGCGCCGTGGCAAGGCCGCGGCGCGCGAGATGCGCCGCAATCTCGGCCTGGAGCCGCCGGCTGCGCCTCACGCGAAAATCAGCGAAAAAACGACCAAGAACACCAAGCCTAAGAAGAAGCCGGCACCGACCAACACGAAGAAGCATCGCCTGGCCGCCGAACGCGCGCGGCGCGGCGAGATCGAGCCTGACGAAGGAGACTAGCCATGGCAGTCAGCGCCAATCGACTTGAATTGCTCCAGATCGCCGATGCCGTCGCGCGGGAGAAATCGATCGACCGCGGCATCGTCATCGCGGCGATGGAGGACGCCATCGCCAAGGCGGCACGGGCCCGCTACGGCAGCGAGACTGACGTTCACGCCGAGATCGACCCGAAGAAGGGCGAGCTGCGGCTGTCGCGCCACATGCTGGTGGTCGAGAAGGTCGAAAACCACTCCAACCAGATTTCGCTGGTGGATGCGCAGCGCGCCAATCCCGGCGCCCAGGTCGGCGACACCATCGCCGATACCCTGCCGCCGCTGGAATATGGCCGCATCGCCGCGCAGTCGGCCAAGCAGGTGATCGTGCAGAAGGTGCGCGAGGCCGAGCGCGACCGGCAATATCAGGAATTCAAGGACCGCATCGGCGACATCGTCAACGGCGTCGTCAAGCGCGTCGAATATGGCAGCGTGATCGTGGATCTCGGCCGGGGCGAGGCCATCATCCGCCGCGACGAGATGCTGCCGCGCGAGGTGTTCCGCAACGGCGACCGCGTCCGCGCCTACATCTTCGACGTCCGCCGCGAGACCCGCGGCCCGCAGATCTTCCTCTCCCGCACCCATCCGCAGTTCATGGCGAAGCTGTTCGCGCAGGAAGTGCCCGAGATCTATGACGGCATCGTCGAGATCAAGGCGGTTGCCCGCGATCCCGGCTCGCGCGCGAAAATCGGCGTGATTTCCCGCGATTCCTCGGTCGATCCGGTCGGCGCCTGCGTCGGCATGCGCGGCTCGCGCGTGCAGGCGGTGGTGAACGAATTGCAGGGCGAGAAGATCGACATCATTCCCTGGTCGCCCGACATCGCGACCTTCGTGGTCAACGCGCTGGCGCCGGCCGAAGTCTCCAAGGTTGTCATCGACGAAGACCGCGAGCGCATCGAGGTCGTCGTGCCCGATACCAACAACCAGCTCTCGCTGGCGATCGGCCGCCGCGGCCAGAACGTGCGTCTGGCCTCGCAGCTCACCGGCTGGGATATCGACATCCTGACCGAGCAGGAGGAATCGGAGCGCCGCCAGGCCGACTTCGAGAACTCCACCCGCGTCTTCATGGAATCGCTCAACGTCGACGAGGTGGTCGGCCAGCTGCTCGCGTCCGAAGGCTTCACCTCGGTCGAGGAACTCGCGATGGTCGACATCAAGGAGCTCGCCGGCATCGAGGGTTTTGACGAGGAGACCGCGCAGGAGCTCCAGAACCGCGCCCGCGAATATCTCGATCAGCAGGAAGCCGAGCTCGAGGCCAAGCGCGTGGAACTCGGCGTCGAGGACGCTCTCAAGGACGTGCCCGGCGTCACCTCGAAGATGCTGGTGAAGTTCGGCGAGAACGACATCAAGACCGTCGACGACCTCGCCGGCTGCGCCACCGACGATCTGGTCGGCTGGACCGAGCGCAAGGAAGGTGGCGAATCCACCAAATATCCGGGTGCGCTCGACGGTATCGACATCTCCCGTGACGATGCCGAAGCGATGATCATGCAGGCTCGCGTCAAGGCCGGCTGGATCACCGAAGCCGATCTCGCCAAGCCCGCTGAAGAGGCTGAGGCGACCGAAGATCAACCGGCTTAAGGGCGAAGGAGAATGTCCCTCGGATGCTCGCAGATACTGACCACGATCTCGACCATGGGCCGCGGACCGAAAGGTCCGCGACCATGCGGATGTGCGCGGTCAGCCGCGAGGTCCGGCCGATCGACGAGCTGATCCGTTTCGTTGTATCGCCCCAGGGCGACATAGTTCCCGATCTCAAGCGCAAGCTGCCCGGACGCGGCATGTGGATCACTGCCTCGCGCGAGGTGGTTGCGGAAGCCGTACGGCGTCACCAATTTAACAAGGCCTTCAAGCGCGAGCTGCGCACCCCTCAGACGCTTCCCGCCGACATCGAGGCGCTCCTGGTCCGGAGCGTGACGGAAGCCCTTGGGATCGCCGCCAAGGCGGGCCAGATCGTGGCCGGCTTCGGCAAGGTCGAGAGCGCCCTGCGCGAAGGCACGGTCGAGGTCCTGATCCACGCCAGCGACGGGGCCGCGGACGGAATCCGCAAATTGGACATGCTGGCGCGTCAAAATGCCGGAAATCGCGGCGCCAAGCCGCAGATTCCCGTCGTGACGGTACTGAAATCGATAGAATTGGATTTGGCACTGACCCGGTCAAATGTGATACATGCTGCCCTGCTCGCGGGCCCGGCGAGCAGGTCATTCCTGTCACGTAGCCAGATGCTGGTCCGATACCGGATGGCGGACGATGACAAGACTGCCGAAAAGCCCGGCCAGGATTTCTGAGAGACAACGACGACCCGATAGGACTGTGCGGCAACGCACAACGCTAACAGATCAGGATTAGGACTGCTGAATGGTTGATACCAAGACCCCTGACGACAAGAAGCTGAGCGTTCCGAGCAAGACGCTAACGCTCAAGCCGCGCGTCGAAACGGGCACTGTGCGCCAGAGCTTCAGCCATGGCCGCAGCAAGCAGGTCGTGGTCGAGAAGCGCGGCAAGCGCCGTATCGACGGCAGCCCCGAGCCGCAGGCTCCCACGGTTGTTGCAAAGCCGGCACCGGCCGCGCCAGCTCCGTCGCGCCCCGCTCCGCCCGCCCAGCCGCGCAACGCCGGTTCCGGCGTGGTGCTGCGTACCCTGACCGAGGACGAGCGTTCGGCCCGTGCCAGCGCGCTGGCCGATGCCAAGCTGCGCGAAGTCGAGGAACGCCGCCAGGCCGAGGAAGAGGCCCAGCGCCGCGCTGTCCGCGAGGCCGCCGAACGCGCCGAGCGCGAAGCCGCCGAAGCCCGCCGCAAGGCCGAGGACGAGCGCCATCGCCACGAGGACGAAGCCAAGCGGAAGGCCGAGACCGAGGCCAAGAAGCGTTTTGGCGAAGGCGAGCAGCCGGCATCGGCCGCGCGTCCCGCGACCGCGGCACCGGCCGCGCCTGCGCCGCGGCCCGGCGCCCCCGTGGCCCGGCCCGGAACCACGACGACCCGCCCGGGAACAACGACGGCGCGTCCTGCAACGACGACCGCGCAGCGTCCGGGTGCACCGGCAGGTCGCGGCCCCGCAGTTGCGGCCGAACCGGATGAGGACGAGGCACCGCGCCAGATCCGTCGCGGTCCCGGCGGCGCCGCGCGTCCCGCGCCCCCGCCCAAGACCACGCACAAGCCCGGCCCGCAGAAAGAGCGCGGCCGCCTCACCGTCGTCACTGCGCTCAACGCCGACGAGGTGCGCGAGCGCTCGATCGCCTCGTTCCGCCGCCGCACCCAGCGTCTGAAGGGCCACGCCTCGAACGAGCCGAAGGAAAAGCTCATTCGCGAGGTGGTCATTCCGGAAGCGATCACGATCCAGGAGCTCGCCAACCGCATGGCCGAGCGCGCGGTCGACGTCATCCGCATGCTGATGAAGCAGGGCGCGATGCACAAGATCACCGACGTGATCGACGCCGACACCGCGCAGCTGATCGCCGAAGAGCTCGGTCATACCGTCAAGCGCGTCGCCGCGTCGGACGTCGAAGAGGGTCTGTTCGACCAGGTCGACGATTCCACCGACACCGAGACGCGTTCGCCCGTGGTGACCGTGATGGGTCACGTCGACCACGGCAAGACCTCGCTGCTCGACGCGCTCCGTCACGCCAACGTGGTCTCCGGCGAAGCCGGCGGCATCACCCAGCATATCGGCGCCTATCAGGTGGTGTCGCCCGAAAGCGGCAAGAAGATCACCTTCATCGACACGCCCGGCCACGCCGCGTTCACCGCGATGCGCGCCCGCGGCGCCAAGGTCACCGACATCGTCGTGCTGGTGGTCGCTGCCGATGACGGCGTGATGCCGCAGACCGTCGAAGCCATCAACCACGCCAAGGCGGCGCGGGTGCCGATCATCGTTGCCATCAACAAGATCGACAAGCCCGATGCCAGGCCCGAGCGCGTGCGCACCGAGCTGCTCCAGCACGAAGTGCAGGTGGAATCCTTCGGCGGCGACGTCGTCGACGTCGAGGTGTCCGCCAAGAACAAGACCAATCTCGACAAGCTGCTCGAGATGATCGCGCTGCAGGCCGACATCCTCGACCTGAAGACCAATTCGGAGCGCCCGGCCGAAGGCACCGTGATCGAGGCCAAGCTCGACCGCGGCCGTGGCCCGGTCGCGACCGTGCTGGTCCAGCGCGGCACGCTCCGTGTCGGCGACATCATCGTTGCCGGCGCCGAGATGGGCCGCGTTCGTGCGCTGATCTCGGACCAGGGCGAGACGGTGCAGGAAGCGGGTCCGTCGGTGCCGGTCGAGGTGCTCGGCTTCAACGGTCCGCCGGAAGCCGGCGATCGCCTCGCCGTCGTCGAGAACGAAGCCCGCGCCCGCCAGGTCACGAGCTACCGCGCGCACCAGAAGCGCGAGAACGCGGCAGCCTCGATCTCCGGCATGCGCGGCTCGCTCGAGCAGATGATGTCGCAGCTGAAGACGGCGGGCCGCAAGGAGTTCCCGCTGATCATCAAGGCCGACGTGCAGGGCTCGCTGGAAGCGATCCTCGGCTCGCTGGAGAAGCTCGGCACTGACGAAGTCGCCGCCCGCATCCTGCATGCCGGCGTCGGCGGTATTTCGGAGTCGGACGTGACGCTCGCGGAAGGCTTCAACGCCGCGATCATCGGCTTCTCGGTTCGTGCCAACAAGGAAGCCGCTGCGGCCGCCAAGCGCAACGGCATCGAGATCCGCTACTACAACATCATCTACGACCTCGTGGACGACGTGAAGAAGGCGATGAGTGGTCTGCTCGCGCCGACCTTGCGTGAAACCATGCTCGGCAATGCCGCGATCCTGGAGATCTTCAACATCTCCAAGGTCRGCAAGGTCGCCGGCTGCCGCGTCACCGACGGCACCGTGGAACGCGGCGCCAATGTGCGCCTGATCCGCGACAACGTCGTCGTGCACGAAGGCAAGCTGTCGACGCTGAAGCGCTTCAAGGACGAAGTGAAGGAAGTCCAGTCCGGTCAGGAATGCGGCATGGCCTTCGAGAACTATCACGACATGCGTGCCGGTGACGTGATCGAGTGTTATCGCGTGGAGACGATCCAGCGCTCCCTGTAAGTCCAAATCTTACCGAAGCGCCCGGATCTTTTTGAACTGAAATAGCGGGAGTGAGATGGCCGGATTTTTCCGGCCATCCACGCCTCTTCGTTTCAACAGGACAAATGACAATGCTCGTGTCCCAAACACGGGCATGACGAGGTGATTTTCAGACCATGCCCCRCCACCATCAAAAGAAGAGTTCCGCGCCAGGCGGAGGCTCGCAACGCCAGTTGCGCGTCGGCGAACAGGTTCGCCATGCGATGGCCGAGATTCTGGCGCAAGGCAACGTGCATGATGCGGACCTCGAAGGTCACATCATCACCGTGCCGGAGGTGCGGATGTCGCCCGACCTGAAGCTCGCGACAATCTACGTGATGCCGCTCGGTGGCCACGACACCGAGGTCGTCATTGCTGCGCTCGAACGCAACAAGAAATTCCTTCGCGGCGAAGTCGCGCGGCGCGTTAACCTGAAATTTGCACCTGACGTTCGCTTCCGCGTCGACGAGCRATTCGACGAAGCGGAACGGATCGAGAAGCTTTTGCGAACACCTGCGGTGCAGAAGGACCTGGAACAGGATCCGGATTCGGATCGGGAAGAAGAGCAATGACGATGGACCCGGCTCACGGCACGATCGGCGGTGAAGAGGCCGATCAGCGCGACGTGCAGAAAAATAATTTTGCGGACATGGGCGGCAATTCTCAGCCGCACCAGGAGCCGCGCCGCGTCAACAACGATCCCCGYGCCAGGCAGCAGAAGGGCAACCAGGTTCGCCGCGACCGCCGCGACGTCCACGGCTGGGTCGTGCTCGACAAGCCGATCGGCATGACCTCGACGCAGGCCGTCGCCGTGCTCAAGCGCCTGTTCAACGCCAAGCGCGCCGGCCACGCCGGCACGCTCGATCCGCTCGCTTCCGGCGGCCTGCCGATCGCGCTCGGCGAAGCCACCAAGACGGTTCCCTTCGTCATGGACGGCCGCAAGCGCTACCAGTTCACCGTGTGCTGGGGCGAGGAGCGCGACACCGACGACATCGAGGGCCGGGTCACCGCGACCTCCGACCAGCGCCCGACCCGGGAGGCCATCCTGGCGCTCTTGCCCCGCTTCACCGGGGTGATCGAGCAGATCCCGCCGCGCTATTCCGCGATCAAGGTCCAGGGCGAGCGCGCCTATGACCTCGCCCGCGACGGAGAGATCGTGGAACTGGCTCCCCGCCCGGTCGAGATTCACCAATTAACCCTTGTGGATCAACCGGATAACGACCGGGCCGTGTTCGAGGCCGAGTGCGGCAAGGGCACCTATGTCCGCGCCCTCGCCCGCGATATGGGCCGGATTCTGGGCACTTACGGCCATATCTGCGCGCTGCGGCGGACCCTGGTCGGCCCTTTTGGCGAAAACGACATGATTCCGCTGGATCAGTTGGAGGCTTTGTGCGATAGAGCCGCGTCCGGCGAGGGAAGCCTCGCCGACGCGCTTTTGCCCGTTGAGACCGCGCTGGACGACATCCCGGCACTGGCCGTCACTCGGGCTGATGCGGCAAGGCTCCATCGGGGCCAGGCCGTTTTGTTGCGCGGACGGGATGCGCCCACTTGTAGCGGCACAGTCTATGTCACGGTGGCAGGCCGCCTTTTGGCGCTTGCCGAAGTCGGCAATGGCGAAATCATCCCCAAGCGTGTGTTCAACCTGACCGGCCTGACTGCCAGCCCCGGTCGCAACGAGAGAAATTGACGATGTCGATTGCCGCARAACGCAAAGCGGAAGTCATCAAGACGAATGCCACCAAGGCCGGCGACACCGGCTCGCCCGAGGTTCAGGTCGCGATCCTGTCGGAACGCATCAACAACCTCACCAACCATTTCAAGACCCACGTGAAGGACAACCATTCGCGTCGCGGCCTCTTGAAGCTGGTCTCGACCCGCCGCTCGCTCCTCGACTACCTCAAGAAGAGGGACGAGGCGCGCTACAAGGCGCTTCTCGAGAAGCACAACATTCGTCGTTAAGTGTTCCTGCGCGCGCCACTGGCGCGCGTTTTCGCGCGTGGTTTCGAACGAAAGCGTTTGTTTAAAGGTTTTTGATCGAGGCTGCGTGCGCGTCGGGTGCAAGCCGTTGACGGCTAGCATCCGGGGCATGATCGGCGAAGACCGCGGTTCGGTGTTCGCGTTCGTGCCGACTGACAGTCCAGCAGCAATCCGGCGGCTGGGCACAACGGGCAAGGCGCCTGTATGACCCGAAAGGATGGACGCCATCCGAATTCCAAAAACCATGGCAGGATCGCAGGACGCTGATCATCCGCTCCGATCAGCGTCCCGCAATCTTGCGCATGGTTTTTGTTTTTCGAAGCGTCCCTCGTTTCGAGAACCCATGAAAGAAGACCTCTATGTTCAATAAGCATTCAGTCGAGATCGACTGGGGCGGACGCCCTCTCAAGCTCGAAACCGGCAAGATCGCCCGCCAGGCCGACGGCGCCGTCGTCGCCACCTATGGCGAGACCGTGGTGCTCGCCACCGTCGTCGCGGCAAAGGCGCCGCGCGAAGGCGTCGACTTCCTGCCGCTGACCGTCGACTACCAGGAGAAGACCTACGCCGCGGGCCGCATTCCCGGCGGCTATTTCAAGCGCGAGGGCCGTCCGACCGAGAAGGAGACGCTGGTCTCCCGCCTGATCGACCGTCCGATCCGTCCGCTGTTCGTCGATGGCTGGCGCAACGAGACCCAGGTGATCGCCACCGTGCTGTCGCACGACATGGAGAACGATCCCGACATCGTCGCGCTGGTGGCATCGTCCGCCGCGCTGACCCTGTCCGGCGCTCCCTTCAAGGGTCCTATCGGCGCCGCGCGCGTCGGCTTCGTCAATGACGAATACGTGCTCAACCCGACGCTCGACGAGATGGTCGACACCCAGCTCGACCTCGTCGTCGCCGGCACCGCCGACGCCGTGCTGATGGTGGAATCGGAAGCCAAGGAGCTGAACGAAGACATCATGCTCGGCGCCGTGATGTTCGGTCACCGCCACTTCCAGCCGGTGATCAACGCGATCATCGAGCTCGCCGAGAAGGCCGCCAAGGAGCCGCGCGAAGTCACCGTCATCGACAATGCCGCGCTCGAGAAGGAAATGCTCGGCCTGGTCGAGCAGGAACTGCGCGCCGCCTACGCCATTCCGGTCAAGCAGGATCGCTACGCCGCGGTCGGCAAGGTCAAGGAAAAGGTGATCGCCCATTATTTCCCCGAAGGGCAGGAGCCGAAATACGACAAGCTGCGCATCGCCGGCGTGTTCAAGGAGCTCGAGGCCAAGATCGTTCGCTGGAACATCCTCGACACCGGCAAGCGCATCGACGGCCGCGACAGCAAGACCGTGCGCAACATCGTCGCCGAAGTCGGCGTGCTGCCACGCGCTCACGGCTCGGCGCTGTTCACCCGCGGCGAGACCCAGGCGATGGTCGTGACCACGCTCGGCACCGGCGAGGACGAGCAGTACATCGACGCGCTGTCGGGAACGTACAAAGAGACGTTCCTGCTGCACTACAACTTCCCCCCCTACTCGGTCGGTGAGACCGGTCGCCTCGGCGGCACCAAGCGCCGCGAGATCGGCCACGGCAAGCTCGCCTGGCGCGCGATCCACCCGGTGCTGCCGCCGCATCACGAGTTTCCGTACACGATCCGCGTGGTCTCCGAGATCACCGAATCCAACGGCTCCTCGTCGATGGCTTCGGTCTGCGGCGCCTCGCTCGCGCTGATGGACGCCGGCGTGCCGCTGAAGCGGCCGACCGCGGGCATCGCGATGGGCCTGATCCTCGAAGACAAGCGCTTTGCGGTTCTCTCCGACATCCTCGGTGACGAGGATCATCTCGGCGACATGGACTTCAAGGTCGCCGGCACGGAATCGGGCATCACCTCGCTCCAGATGGACATCAAGATCGAGGGCATCACCGAGGAGATCATGAAGGTCGCGCTCGGCCAGGCCAAGGATGGGCGTATCCACATCCTCGGCGAGATGGCCAAGGCGCTCACCAACGCCCGCGCCGAGCTCGGCGAATACGCGCCGCGCATCGAGACCTTCAAGATCCCGACCGACAAGATCCGCGAAGTGATCGGCACCGGCGGCAAGGTGATCCGCGAGATCGTCGAGAAGACCGGCGCCAAGGTCAACATCGAGGACGACGGCACCGTGAAGGTCGCCTCCAGCGACGGCGAGGCGATGAAGGCCGCGATCAAGTGGATCAAGTCGATCGCGTCCGAGCCGGAAGTCGGCCAGATCTATGACGGCACCGTCGTCAAGGTGATGGAGTTCGGCGCCTTCGTGAACTTCTTCGGCTCCAAGGACGGCCTCGTTCACATCAGCCAGCTCGCTTCGGCGCGCGTGCAGAAGACCTCCGACGTCGTCAAGGAAGGCGACAAGGTCAAGGTCAAGCTGCTCGGCTTCGACGACCGCGGCAAGACCCGCCTCTCGATGAAGGTGGTCGACCAGACCACCGGCGAGGACCTCGAGGCCAAGGACAAGACCGCCGAGGGCGAGAAGGCCCCGCGCGAAGCGGCCGGCGAGTAAGTTCTCGTACCATCAGAAACACGAAAGGGCGGCCGAAAGGCCGCCCTTTTTGTTTGGGTTCGCTCCGGGCGAAATGCGTGCCCTCTCCCGCAAGCGGGAGAGGGCACCGACTCAGGCCGCGAGATCGAACCGGTCGAGGTTCATCACCTTGGTCCAGGCCTTGGCGAAGTCCTTGACGAACTGCTCCTTGGAGTCCGACGTGGCATAGACCTCGGCGTAGGCGCGAAGCTGCGAGTGCGCGCCGAAGATGAGATCGGCGCGCGTACCGGTCCCCTTCACCGCGTTGGTCTTGCGGTCGCGAGCCTCGTAGGTGCCGTCGGCCGCCGGCGTCCACTGCGCGCTCATGTCGAGCAGGTTGACGAAGAAGTCGTTGCTCAGCGTGCCCACCTTCGCGGTGAGAACGCCATGCTTCGAACCGTTCGCATTGGCGCCGAGCACGCGCAGGCCGCCGACCAGCACGGTCAACTCAGGTCCGGTGAGCTTCAAAAGCTGCGCGCGATCGACGAGCGCTTCTTCCTGCTGCAGGAACTGATGCTTCTTGCTGTTGTAGTTGCGGAAGCCATCGACCCGCGGCTCCAGCGGCGCGAAGGACGCCACGTCGGTCTGCTCCTGCGAGGCATCCATACGGCCCGGCGTGAACGCGACCTTGACGTCGACGCCGGCGTCCTTCGCGGCCTTCTCGACCGCGGCGGTGCCGCCGAGGACGATCAGGTCGGCGAGCGAGACCTTCTTCGCGCCGGCCGAGGCGTTGAACTCCTTCTGGATCGCTTCGAGCTTGCCGAGGACCTTCGAGAGCTGAGCCGGCTGGTTCACCTCCCAGTCCTTCTGGGGGCTGAGACGAATGCGCGCGCCGTTGGCGCCGCCGCGCTTGTCCGAGCCGCGGAACGTCGATGCCGACGCCCACGCCGTCGAGACCAGCTCCGGCACCGAGAGGCCCGAGGCCAGGATCTTGGTCTTCAGCGCAGCGATGTCCTGATCGCTGACCAGTTCGTGATTCACGGCCGGGATCGGATCCTGCCAGATCAGCGTTTCCTTCGGCACCAGCGGGCCGAGATAGCGGACGATCGGACCCATGTCGCGGTGGGTGAGCTTGAACCAGGCGCGGGCGAAGGCGTCCGCGAACTGATCGGGGTTCTCGAGGAAACGCCGCGAGATCTTCTCATAGGCCGGATCGAGGCGCAGCGAGAGGTCGGTCGTCAGCATCGTCGGCCGATGCTTCTTCGACTTGTCGAAGGCGTCGGGAATGATCGCGTCGGCGCCCTTGGCCGTCCACTGGTTCGCACCGCCCGGGCTCTTCGTCAGCTCCCATTCGTACTTGAACAGGTTCTCGAAGAAGTTGTTGCTCCACTTCGTCGGCGTCGTCGTCCACGTCACCTCGAGACCGCTGGTGATGGAATCGCCCGCCAGGCCCGAGGCGTGCTTGCTCTTCCAGCCGAGGCCCTGATCCTCGAGTGCGCCCGCTTCCGGTTCCGGTCCGACCAGCGACGGATCGCCCGCACCATGGGTCTTGCCGAAGGTATGACCGCCGGCGATCAGCGCGACGGTTTCCTCGTCATTCATCGCCATGCGGAAGAAGGTCTCGCGGATGTCCTTGGCCGCGGCGATCGGGTCCGGCTTGCCGTTCGGGCCTTCCGGATTGACGTAGATGAGGCCCATCTGCACCGCGCCGAGCGGCTCGGCGAGCTGGCGTTCGCCGCTGTAGCGCTCATCGCCCAGCCAGGTGCCTTCCGGACCCCAATAGAGCTCTTCCGGCTCCCAGACGTCGGCGCGGCCGCCGGCGAAACCGAAGGTCTTGAAGCCCATCGACTCCAGCGCGACGTTGCCGGCAAGCACCATCAAATCGGCCCAGGAGATCTTGCGGCCGTATTTCTGCTTGATCGGCCAGAGCAGCCGGCGCGCCTTGTCGAGATTGGCGTTGTCTGGCCAGCTGTTGAGCGGCGCGAAACGCTGCTGACCGGCCCCGGCGCCACCGCGCCCGTCGGTGATGCGGTAGGTGCCCGCGCTGTGCCAGGCCATGCGGATCATCAGGCCGCCATAATGACCGAAGTCGGCGGGCCACCACTCCTGCGAGTCCGTCATCAAGGCGGTCAGGTCCTTGATGACTGCGTTCAGGTCGAGCGTCTTGAATTCCTTGGCGTAGTCGAATTCCTTGCCCATCGGGTCGGACAGGCCGGAATTCTTGTGCAGCATCTCGATGCTGAGCTGGGTCGGCCACCAATCGCGGTTTGCCGGCGCGCGTTTTCCACCCGAAAACGGGCACTTCGAAGTGTCGTCCATGAATACCTCCTCTGGTGGCGTCGAACTCGCGCCTTTGACCAGGTAGAACCACTCTAAGCCCCGCATTCCATCAGGGGAAGTTGACTTTAGTGATCGCTGCGATAGGATTTTCTGATGGTCAACGTGACGATGCGCCAGCTCCGGTATTTCGACGCGCTGGCGCGTCACGGGCATTTCGGGCGCGCGGCGGAGGCGAGCTCGATCTCGCAGCCGGCCCTGTCGATGCAGATCAAGGAACTGGAGGAAGCGCTCGGCGGCCTGCTGCTGGAGCGTACCGCCCGGCAGGTCGCGCTGACGCGGTTCGGCGAAGAGCTCGCGCCGCGCGTCCGCGACATCCTGCGCTCGGTCGATGAACTCGGCGATTTCGCGCGGGCGTCGCAGGACCGCTTCGCCGGCCGCCTGCGCATCGGCATGATCCCGACGATCGCGCCCTACCTGCTGCCCAAGATCACCAAGAATCTCACGCGCATGCATCCGGAACTCGACATCCGCGTGCGCGAGACGATGACGCCGCGGYTGATCCAGGAACTGGTCGAAGGCCGGCTCGACACCGCCATCGTCGCGCTGCCTGTGTCCGAGTCCTCGCTCACCGAGGTCGCCCTGTTCGAGGAAAAATTCCTGCTGGTGCGGCCGGGCGCGGATGAGGGAACGCCCGCACCCTCGCGCGAGATGATGCGGGAGATGCGGCTCCTGCTGCTCGAGGAGGGACACTGCTTTCGCGACCAGGCGCTGTCGTTCTGCAACATGCAGTCGGCGCCGCCGCGCGAGATGCTGGATGCGAATTCGCTGTCGACGCTGGTCCAGATGGTCAGCGCCGGCATCGGGGTCACCTTGATCCCGGAGATGGCGGTGCCGGTGGAGACGCGATCGGCCTCGGTCTCGCTGACGCGCTTTCGCGACCCGCAGCCCTCGCGCACCATCGGCATGGTCTGGCGCAAGACCAGCCCGCTGGCGCGGCAGCTGCTCCAGATTTCCGAGGTGGTGTGCCTGTCGGCCGGCAAGGTGCGGACACGGCCATCCGTGCGCAATCAGCGGGCCTGAAGCCTCGATGTTGCATCCCGTCATCCGCCCCGCCCGCGCCGACGAATATGACGAGATCGGCCGCGTCTGGATGGAAAGCTGGGTCTCGACCGGCCTTGCCGAGGCGAGTGAATTCCTGCTGGCAAACCTGCGCGCACGCATCAGGCGCGAGATCGAGAACGGCTGGAGCCTGTTCGTCGCCGACGACAACGGCACGATCGCCGCCATGCTGGCGCTGCATCTGCCAAAACGCTATCTCGACATGCTTTTCGTCGGGCCCGCCTACCAGGGCCAATCGCTCGGCCGGCAGTTGCTCGCCTTCACACGCACGCAAATGCCCGACGAGATGTACCTGCGCTGCGTCCGCGAGAACGAAAAGGCCTGGCGCTGGTATGAGCGCGAGGGTTTTGTGTTCGAGAAGGAAGAGGTTGAACCGTCGAACGGGTTCGTGATGAAGTGCTACCGGTGGAAGCGGCCACGACCCAGCGGCAGGTAGGAAGACCGGGTCTTCACCTTGCGGTTGTCATCGGCGCGCTCTAGTAGATGTCTCACGTCGACGAGAACATCCTGGAAGCCGCAACCCGCATCAGCCGCCCCATGTTTCGCATCTGCTTGACTACGATCTTCCTGTTCGGGCTCATCGCAGGCGCGGCGGCCCAATCCGCTCCATCACCGGCTCGGCCAGCCAAGAGCGTCACGCCGAAAACCGCCCCGAGTTCCAAACTGCCCGCCGCTGCGGACGCGGGACCGTGCGCGATTGGCCTCATTTCCGTCGTCGGCAGTCGGTTCGGTGTTCAGCAGGTTGGCTTCACCATGTTCGGCAACGAGTACGCGCCCGTTGCGATCGATGGCTGGGGACTTGATGACATCGTCATGTCGCGGGTTCGCGCGGCCGCGTCCGGCAAATCCGTCAGGCGCCTAGCGTATTCGCCGAGCGCCTGGGCACGTGCGGGTGAATCGGGTTCGCCGATGCTGAGGCGAAACCCGGAGCGACAGGAATTCGTTCAGCAGAGCGCGGCAGGCGCCAAATGCCAGCTCTATGTCCTGATCGAGAGATTCCAGAACGGCTTCAGCAACACCAACCAATCCGTCGAAGGGTTTGGCATCGTGAAATGGGGCAGCCCTATCAAGCGACGCACGTTCCTGTTCGCGCTGACTTATATCACCGTGTACGACGGACAGTCGTTCGAGGTCGTCAAGAAGGCCGTGGCGTCAACGAATGACGAACCCATGATG
>NZ_JBFUES010000036.1:0-16756 GCF_056403875.1 Bradyrhizobium sp. P2_E8 | reverse complement strand
TCGAGGCCCGCATCGCCTTCGTCGAGGCGCTGGTCGGAGCCGGCCTCAATACGGTAGAGGTCGGCGCCTTCGTCTCGCCCAAGGCGATCCCGCAGATGGCAAGCTCCGACGCCGTGCTGCGCGGCGTTGCCCACATGACCGGCGCCGAATTCCACGTGCTGGTGCCGAACGAGAAGGGCTATGACGCCGCGCGCGCCGCGGGCGCGAAAGTGGTCTCCGTGTTCGCGGCGGCCTCCGAGGGCTTTTCCCGGGCCAACATCAACTGCACCGTCGCGGAATCCATCGAGCGCTTCAAGCCGGTGATGGAACGCGCGAAGGCCGACGGCGTCAGGGTGCGCGGCTATATCTCCTGCGTGCTGGGCTGTCCGTTCGACGGCGAGATCAAGCCGAAGGCCGTTGCCGATCTTGCGAAGACGTTGTGGGACCTCGGCTGTTACGAGATATCGCTCGGYGACACCATCGGCGTCGGCACGCCTGATAAGGCGAAGCAGATGCTGCGCGCGGTCAGCGCCAACATTGCCGCAGCCAATCTCGCGATGCATTTCCATGACACCTACGGCCAGGCGCTCGCCAATCTCTACGCCGGGCTGGAGGAGGGTGTCCGTGTCATCGATGCGGCTGCCGGCGGTCTCGGCGGCTGCCCCTACGCCCCCGGCGCGACAGGCAATGTCGCGACCGAGGACGTCGTCTACATGCTCGACGGCATGGGCCTCAGCACGGGCGTCGACATGGAGAAGCTGCTGGCGGCCACGAACGAGATGAGCGGCGTGCTGGGCAAGCCGCCCGTGAGCCGAGTGGCTTCCGCGCTGAACGCGAAGAGGAAGCGGGCCGCTTCCTAGTCCTCCCGTCATTGCGAGCGCAGCGAAGCAATCCAGAATCTTTCCGATGAGAAAGTCTGGGATTGCTTCGTCGCAAGGGCTCCTCGCAATGACGACAGAGGCGGTCAGGCCGCCTTCAGGCCCACGTCCGGCAGGAGCGGCCGGTTCTTGAGGGCGCGGACCATCATGGCCTCGACCTCGGCCTTCTCCTGCGGCAACAGCGCCAGGCGGGGCGGACGGGTCAGCGCGGTGCCGCGGCCCATGATGTGCTCGCACAGCTTGATGCACTGGACGAGGTCCGGGCGCGCGTCGAGATGCAAGAGCGGCATGAACCATCCGTAGAGCGGCATCGCCTCGGCATAGCGACCGGCCCTGGCTAGGCGAAACAGCGTCTCGCCCTCGCGCGGGAAGGCGTTCGACATGCCGGAGACCCAGCCCACCGCGCCCATGGCGACACTCTCGACGATGACGTCGTCGAGGCCTGCGAACAGCACGAAGCGGTCGCCGATCATGTTCCTTGTGTCGATGAAGCGACGGGTATCGCCTGAGGAATCCTTGAAGCAAACGACGGTCTCGACGTCGGCGAGCGAAGCCAGGATGTCGGGGGTGACGTCGTTCTTGTAGATCGGCGGATTGTTGTAGAGCATCACGGGCAAGTCCGTCGCGGTGGCGACGGCGCGGAAATGCGCGGCGGTCTCGTGCGGCTTCGACGAATAGACCAGCGCCGGCATCACCATGACGCCGTCGATACCGACGCGCGCGGCTTCCTTCGCCGTCTCGACCGCGAAGGCCGTGGTGAACTCGGCGATGCCGCACAGCACGGGCACACGCCCGGCCGCGACCGATTTGGCCGTCTCCATGATCGCGACCTTCTCCTTGCGCTCCAGCGACGTGTTCTCGCCGACGGAGCCGCAGACGATCAGGCCGGAGACGCCGTCACGGATCAGCCCGTCCATCACCTTCGCGGTCGCATCGATGTCGAGCGAGAGATCGTCGTGGAATTGCGTGGTGACGGCCGGGAAGACGCCTTCCCAGGAAACGCGGCGGCTCATGGTCTAACTCCAAGTGAATATGGCGTGTGAATTGGCCGGCGGGGGCTGGGGCCGCCGGCTGTGGTGAAGAGGATGGCGGGTAGGATCAGAGCGTGGCGCCGACCTTGCGCAATTCGGCGAGGACCGGAGCCTTGGGCAGCCAGATCTTGTCGAACTCGGCGATGACGGCCTCGGTGTCGCCGGCCGGGACCTGGCGGATCGGGATCGGGGCGTTCTTGAAGTTCTCGATCAGCGCCGGCTCGTTGCCGGCGAGCTCGTCGATCTGCGCGTCCAGCGTCGATTTCACCGTCTTGGCGATCAGCTCACGGTCGGCGGCCGGCAGCGTCTGCCAGACCCGGCCCGAGACCACCGCTGCCATCGGCATGAAGACGGCATTCATCTGGAGGATCACCTTCGAGACCTTGTCGAAGCGCTGGTTCCAGGAGAATTCGAGATCGGCCTCGAGGCCGTCGACCTGGCCGTTGGCCATGGCGTCGAACACCTGCGGCGTCGGGATCGGCGTCGGGGCCGCGCCCAGCGACGAATAGAAATCGCGATAGACCGGCGTCGGGTTGATGCGCAGCTTCATGCCCTTGATGTCGGCGAGCGAATTCAGGTCCTTGGAGGAGAACACCGCGCGCATGCCGGTGATGCCCCAGCCGAGCCCGATCGTGCCGGTCTCCTGCGGCAGCGCGTCGAACAGCTTCACCGCCGCCGGATGYCGCACGAATTTCGCGACCGCCGGCGTCGAGCGGACGATGTAGGGCGCGTTGATCGCGGCAATGTGCGGCACGCGCGAGCCCAGCTCGGCGGCCTGGATGAAGCCCATGTCGAGCGCGCCGGACTGCAATTGCTGCATCATCGCCGGCTCGTTGCCGAGCTGGCCGGAGTGGAACACGGTCAATGTCAGGCGGCCGTTCGTCGCGGCCTTGAGGTCGTCGCCGAATTTGATTGCGGCCTTGTTCCAGGAATGACCGTTCGGCGTGATCAGGCCGAGGCGGAATTCCTTGGCCTGGGCGAGCGCCAGCGACGGCGCGAACACCGATGCGGCTGCGCTGGCGGCGAGAAAGCGGCGACGTGAAAGCGGCATGGTCGGGCTCCTTTTGGACGGGCCTATTTGACGAGGATCAGCGAGAGCGAGGGGAAGAGCGAGAGCAGCACCAGGAGGACGCAGGAGATGACGAAGAAGGGCAGCGTCACCATGAACATCTTGCCGGGCTTGGCGCCGGTGACCGCGGCCGCGACGAAGAAGCAGAGCCCGACCGGCGGCGACAACAGGCCGAGCACCAGGTTGATCACCACGACGACGCCGAAGTGACGGGGGTCGATGTGGTAGACGTCGGTTGCAACAGGCAGCAGGATCGGCACCGTCATGATCAGGCCGGGGATGCCGTCGATCACAGTGCCGATCACCAGCAGGATGACGTTGCAGATCAGCATGAAGCTGATCGGGTCCTTGGCGGCCGACTGGATCCAGCCGGCGGTCTCCTGCGGCACCTTGYCGAAGATCAGGACCCAGGAGAACACCGCGGCGGCGGCGACGAGGAACAGCACGATCGCCGAATAGATGGCACTGCGCAGCATCATCTGCGGCAGCTGCGAGAACTCGAACTCCCTGGTCCAGTATTTTCCCACCAGCGCCGCAGCGACTGCGCCGACGGCAGCGGATTCCGTCGCGTTGGCGAGGCCACCGAGGATGGTGCCGACGATGACGATCGGGATCAGCAGGGTGGGCGATGTCCGCAGGATCGTCATGACCCGCTGGCGCGGCGTCTGATAGTCGGCGCGGGGATAGTTGTAGATGTATCCCATCAGCGCAATGACGAGGCAGAACATCACGGTGAGGATGACGCCCGGCACGATGCCGGCGATCAGCATGTCGCTGACTGAGACCTGCGCGAGCACGCTGTAGACCACGAACATCACCGAGGGCGGGATGATCGGCCCGAGCATGCCGCCATAGGCGGTCAATCCGGCGGCGAAGGTCTTGTCATAACCCTTCTTCTCCATCTCCGGCACCATGATCTGGGCCATGATCGCGACCTGCGCGGTGGCGGATCCCAGGATCGAGGAGATGAACATGTTGGYGAGGATGTTGACGTAGGCGAGCCCGCCCTTCAGCGAGCCGACGAAAGCCATCGCCATGTCGACGATGCGGCGGGTGATGCCGCCGCCATTCATGATCTCGCCGATCAGGATGAAGAGCGGAATGGCGATCAGGCCGTAACTGTCGACGCCGCCGAACAGCTGGAGCGGATAGGACTGGAACAGCACCGGATTGCCTGATGCGGCGATATAGACGAGGCCGGCGAGGCACAGGCAGAGCCCGATCGGCACGCCGACCAGCATGATCGCGACGAAGGCGGCAGACGTGATCATCAGTTGACCCCGTCGAGCTCGGAGAGCTGAAAGCCCGTCAGTGGCGTGCGCGGGACCAGCTCGAGATCTTCGAGCAGATTGGCGAGGCCATGAACGGTCATCGACACCGCGAAGATCGGCAGCGTCAGATAGAGCACCCAGGTCGGCCAGTTCAGCGTCTGGGTGTGCTCGGTGTAGAGGAAGTTGAAGGTCTCGGCGGCGAGCTTGCGCCCGTCGAAGCCGGCGCGTGCGAGGCCAATCGGGTCCATCCAGAGCACGCAGGTGATGATCAGGGCGACGCCGAACACGACGACGAGGCCGGTCGAGATGACCTTGGCGAGCTTCTGGTGCCGCGGTGAAAGCCGCTCCGTCAGCATTGTGACCGCGAAGTCGAGCCGCAGCCGCGTCATCGCGGACGCCCCGATGAAGGTCAGCCAGACCACGCAATAAACAGCCGATTCATYGATCCAGTAGATCGGGAAGTGCGAATAGCGGGTGACGACGTTCACCAGGATCAGTCCGGTGAGCAGGTACATCAGGCCCATCAGCGCGAGACGTTCGACGGCGAGCAGGGCGCTGGAAGCCCTGACCACAATCCGCCGCGCGCTGAACGCGCCCRCATCCGGCATCGTCCCTTCGATCATCAAAGGCCCCAACCCCCGCAAGATTTCTCGTGCCAAGGCAAAATGTATAATTTATACATTTGAGGTGTCAAACGGAGATTGCGGTCATTTCGGCGGCAGGACGCGCCTTTGCTGGGCACCTGTCTTTTGTGGGATGCCTGGCTTTTGCTGGCCGCCTCAACATGCAAGAGAGGGACCGCTTTCTGCCGGACGAGTCGCAAAGAAAGACGGAAGGTCAGATGAAACAGCCTCTGAAGCATCGCACTCTGTCGGCTGCGATCGTGGACCAGCTCCGGCAGGCGATCCTCGACGGCACCTATCCGGCCGGATCGCAATTGCGCCAGGATGCGCTCGGCGATGCCTATGGCGTCAGCCGCATTCCGGTGCGCGAGGCGCTGTTCCAGCTCGAGGCCGAGGGGCTGGTGCGTATCGTTCCGCAGAAGGGCGCCATCGTCTCGGAGCTGTCACTGGACGAGATCAACGATGTGTTCGACCTGCGCCGCATCCTCGAGCCGCGCCTGCTGGCGCAATCGGCGCCGCGTTTTACTGCGGAGGATTTCGAGGGGCTGGACGACATCCACAAGAGTTTTGAGAAGGCGATCAAGGCGCGCAACGTCAGCGAATGGGGCCAGCTCAACGCCGACTTCCACATGGCGCTCTATGTGCACGCGCCACAACCTCGTACGCGCGCAATCGTGCTGTCGCTGCTCCAGACCAGCGACCGCTATACGCGCCTCCAGCTCTCCAACACCAAGGCAATGGGGACGGCCGAGAAAGAGCACGCCCACCTGATCTCGCTCTGCCGCGCGCAGAAAGTCGAGGAGGCCTGCCGCTTCCTGGAACGGCACATCGAGGCCGTGCGCAAGGATCTGCTGCAGGTGGTGGCCGGCAGCACGATCGCGCCGCGTGCGMGGCAGAAGCGCGAGCAGCGTTTGTAGGGTCGGCGAAGGCGCATAGCGCCGTGCCCACCGTCTACGCGTCGCATATTCTGGTGGGCACGCTACGCTTTGCCCATCCTACCGCAGTTGCGATTGCCGCTACCTGCTCCCGTCCGGTCCCATCACGAGATCCGGCAGCGCGGTCGAGATGCCCGGCACGAAGCAGAGCAGCAGCACCGCGAGCATCATCAGGAGCACGAACGGCAGCGTACCCCAGATCACTTCGCTCAGGGGGATGTCGGGCGCGACGTTGCGGATGACGAAGATGTTGAGGCCGACAGGTGGATGGATCAGCCCCATCTCCATCACGATGGTCATGACCACGCCGAACCAGATGATGTCGAAATTCGCGGCGCGTAAGGGCGGCAGGATGATCGGCGCCGTCATCAGGATGATCGAGACCGGCGGCAGGAAGAAGCCGAGCACGACGACCATGACGAGGATCGCGAACAACAGGCCCCAGCGCGGCAGGTGCATCGCGACGACGGATTCGGCGACCGACTGCGAGATGTGCAGATAGCTCATCACGTAGGAGTAGAGCAGCGACATGCCGATGATCATCATCAGCATGGTCGATTCCCGGATCGTCGACTTCATGATGGGCGCTAGGTCGCTTGGCCGCCACACGCTGTAGATCGCCGCGATCAGCGCCAGCGCCAGGAGGCCACCGAGGCCGGCGGTCTCCGACGGCGTGGCATAGCCGCCATAGAGCGCAATCATGACGCCGGTAAGCAGCAGCACGAACGGGATCACGCGCGGCAGCACGCTGAAGCGTTCGGCCAGTGTGTAGTCGTCGCGAGCGAGGATTGCGGCTTCCGGTCCGCCATTCCTGTAGATGGCTTCAGCGGCTGCATATTCCTGGCGGAAGCGGATCACGGCATAGGCGCCGAACAGGCTGACGAGCAACAGGCCCGGACCGATGCCGGCAAGGAACAAGCGCCCAAGGGACTTTTCCGCCGCGACCGCGAACAAGATCATGGTGATCGAGGGCGGCAGCAGGATGCCGAGCGTGCCGCCGGCGGCGATGATTCCGGCGGCAAAGCCGCCGGAATAGCCGCGCTTGCGCATCTCGGGGATGCCGGCCGAGCCGATCGCCGAGCAGGTCGCTGGGCTCGAGCCCGCCATCGCCGCGAACAGCGCGCAGGCGAACACGTTGGCGACGCCGAGCCCGCCGGGGATGCGGTGCAGCCAGGCATGCAGGGCCAGGTACAGATCCTGGCCGGCGCGCGACTTGCCGATCGCCGCGCCCTTCAGGATGAAGAGCGGGATCGACAGCAGCGTGATCGAGGCCATTTCCTCGTAGACGTTCTGCGTCACCGTATCGAGCGAGGCCGATGGCATGTAGATGCCCATGAACACGACCGCGACCGCGCCGAGCGCGAAGGCGATCGGCATGCCAGAGAACATCACCAGCAGCGTCGCAATCGCGTAGGCGAGGCCGATACCGAAAACGCTCATGGACGCTTGGCTCCTGCGAAAGGCAGCGCAAGCTGCACGAGAATCTGGACGCAGAGCAGGCTCATGCCGAGCGCCATCAGCGAATAGGGAATGGCGAGCGGCGGCGACCACATCGAGTTCGAGACCTGACCATCGACATAGGCCTCATGGGCCAGCGTCCAGGACTTCCAGGTGAAGAAGGCGCAGAACAGGAATGTCGCGGCATCGACCAGCCAGAGCCGGATCCGGTTCGCCAGCGGCGAGAGCAGGCCGACGAAGGCCTCGATGCCGATATGACCGCGGTTCTGCTGCACATAGGCGGCCGTCATGAAGGTCGCCCCGACCAGCAGGAACACGGCGGCCTCGTCCTGCCAGTAGTTGGCGGCCTTGAACAAGGCGCGGCTCAGCACGCTATAGCTCAGGATGGCGCAGGCCGCGACCAGCGCGATCGCTGCGAACACGATGATGATGCTGTTGAGGATGGCGAGACCGCGATCGATCGCCGCCGCAAGGCCGGTCCTTGCGGCAGCGTTGGCCTGGTCGTCACGATCCGGAAGCGGACCGTGGCTCATGCCGAGACGTCGGAGGCGAGCTTGAGCAGGTTCGCGGCGGTCGCGGTCTTGGCGCCGTAGTCCTTCCACGCGGTGTCGCGGGCGATGTCGCGCCACTTGCCGACGGTCGCTGCATCGAGCACCGAGACCTTGGCGCCGGCCTTCTCGTAGACCTTGGCGACCTCGACGTCATCGTCCTGCGCGCCCTTGCGGCCGAAGGCTTCGAGCTCGGCGCCGACTGCGAGCAGCACGTCCTGCTGGTTCTTCGGCAGCTTGTCGAAGATCGCCTTCGACATCATCAAGGGCTCGAGCATGAACCAGTAGGAGGCACCCGCGCCCGAGGTCAGCGACTTCGCGACCTCTTCGAGCCGGAACGAGATCAGGCTGGTGGAGGAGGTGAGAGCGGCGTCGCAGGCGCCGGTCTGCATCGCCGCGTAGATTTCGTTCGAAGGCACCGACAGCACCGAGGCGCCGGCGGTCTGGAGCACCATGTCCATCTCGCGCGAGCCGCCGCGCACCTTCATGCCCTTGGCGTCTTCAGGCGCGACGATCGGCTTGGAGCGGCTGGCGAGGCCGCCGGCCTGCCACACCCAGGTGAGCAGGATGATGCCCTTGTCGGCGAGGAAGTCGGAGAGCGCCTTGCCCACCGGCTCCTTCTTCCAGCGCATGCCCTGGTCGTAGGTGGTGACGAGGCCCGGCATCAGGCCGATATTGGTCTCCGGCAGTTCGCCGCCGGCGTAAGGCATCGGATAGAGGCTGATGTCGAGCGCGCCCTTGCGCATCGCGGAGAACTGCGCGTTGGTCTTGATCAGCGAGGAGTTCGGATAGATCTCAGCGGCAATGTCGCCATTGCTGCGCTTGGCGACTTCGGCGGCGAACATGCGGCAGAGCCGGTCGCGGAAATCGCCCTTGTCGATGGTGCCGCCGGGGAATTGATGAGAGATTTTCAGCGTGGTGGCGGCATGCGCGGTGCCGGTGCCGAAGCGGAGAATGGCGGGTGCGGCGACGGCGGTCGCGATCAGGTGGCGGCGCGTGAGCATGGTGTGATCCCCTTGAACGCTTCTTTGAACGGTTCTTGTTTGGTGTGATTTGGGTCGGGCCTTGTGAGACCGCCGCATAGGCCCATCCTATCCGGTCTTTCGCCCGATGTTCTCTCATCTGATAGTTCGAGACCGAATGCCGCGGCAAGTGTCGACCGTGCTGCGCTGCACACTTCCGATCCCCGCAGGCTATGCCGAACGACGGACCGCGGCGGGCGCGCAGAAATTTATCAGCGACCGCGTAACAACGTCGCGTGGCAATCCGTCGAGATTGAATAGCGGCGTCCGTCGCTGACAAACACCATCTCGAAGGGAAGACTAGTCATGACCATTCGCACCCGCATCGCGCTCGGCGTCTCCGCTGCCGCTCTCTCGCTTGGCCTGGCGCTGTCGCCGGCCGCCTTTGCCCAGGACAAGATGGGCAAGGAGGACGGTATGATGAAGAAGGAGACCATGTCCAAGGACGGCATGAAGAAGGATGCCATGACCAAGGACGACGGCATGAAGAAGGATCACATGTCGAAGGACGGGATGAAGAAAGACGACGGGATGATGAAGAAGAACTGATCTTCGGTCGTCGCGAGAGGCGTTTGCGCGAGGCAGACGCGCGCTCTCGAACGTCCGGGGCGGTCAGGTGGACCGCCCCGGAGCAATGTCTCGGTTCAAGTTCAATTGAACGTGATTTTTGAACGTTACTTGCGCTTGGCCTTGCGGGCGGCGTAGCGGGCGTCGCGCTTGGCCTTCTGTTCGGCCTCGAGCGCAGCCGCGTTGGCGGCCGCTTCCTCGGCCTCGCGCGCAAGCCGCGCGGCTTCGGCGGCCTTGGCTTCTTCCTCAAGTCGCTTCTGCTCGGCCCTTTCGGCCTCGCGCGCAGCCTTTGCCTCGGCGCGCTTGGCCGCGAGCGCCTCGCGCTCGGCACGCTTCGCCGCAACCGACGGATCATCTGGCCCGGGCTGGGATTTGAATTTGTTCAAAAGATTTTTGCGGGCGTCTTGCGCCGCCTTTTGCCGGTCTGCAAAACCGGGTTCCCTGAATCCACTCATCGACGAGCCTTGTCTTCCTCGCTTTCGACCCTACATCACTGCGTGTTGGTACGTCGGCTGGGCATAGCAGGCGCCACGCGACGCACATGCGTGTACATCGCCGTGCGCCGCAACGCCACCCAATTCGCAGCCGATCAGGTAGACGAAAATCGCCCACCGACGATCTCTCGTAGCCCGGAAAAACTGCCGAATTGTGATGTCCCTCATAAGGGAGCATGTGGAGCGGCGCCTAGCGTCCGCGCCAGCAAGACGGAGCACGGGCATGACTACCTTCCGATTGGGCCTGAAGGCGCTTGCAATCACCGTCGTGGTGGTCGCTGTGGCGGCCGCCGCGCTGCTGCTCGCTCGTCCGCGGCCGATCGAAAGCGCCGTGCTCGGCGCCGGCTGGGAGTGCAGCCAGACCGCATTCGTGCTCACGACCTGCGCACCACGCGTTCGTGAAGCGGTCCCCGCCGTCGAAACCTCGCGCAAGGATGCGATCCGGGCGACCCGCGGCTGAACCGGAACTGATTGCGATGTGACGCGACGCCGCAGAGGTGTTAAAGCCGGCTCGCCCCCGCGATCAGTCCGTCATGACCAAGCCCGAGTCTGAGTCCAACCCCGAGCCAAGCCCCGAACCGGGTGAAAAGCCCAGATCCGCGCCAAGACCTCAATCCGGTGACAACCGCCGCGGCGCGGTCGCCGGCCTGATCATCGCGATCGTGATCCTCGGCGTCGGCTGGTGGCTTGCCCGCGATCTCACCGCCGCCAGCAAGATGCAGGACTGCCTGATGTCGGGGCGGAGCAATTGCAACGTGATCGAGCCGGCCCGCTAGCAGCGCTCAAACACGTCCGGTAGAGCCAAAAAATGCCGTGATCTTAATCATTTGTAACGCGACTTCGCCGATCAGGCAGGTCAGTTATGTCAGCCGGCATCAGCCCAGCGCGCGGCGAATCGTCTATCGCGCTGGGACCACGGCAATCGAAAGAGTAGGGGGTCAAGCACGCATGAGTGCGTCCAGCCACATGAAGATCATCATTCCCTTGGTTTCGGCCATGTCGCTGCTCGCGCTCTCGGCGCAGGCGCAGGAGGCCCGGCCGCCGAAGGACCCCGGCCAATCGCCGGCAGGGCCAGCCGCGGGCGCACCGCCCCAGAACAATCAGAACATGCGCAAGGGCCCGCCGCCGCAGCAGGCGGCCCGGCCTGCGCCGCAGCCCGGCGGCCAGCCCCATGCGGGACCCGGTCATGCGGGTCCTGGTGCCGGCCCAGCTGCCGGTCCGGCTCCCGGCCCGCGCAATGCGGGCGGTCCGCCGCCCGGTCGTAATTACGCCAGGGGTCCCGCACCGGCGCGCGACTGGGGCGGACACGCCTATCGCGGTAATGTTGCCTGGGATGGCGGTCGCTGGCGCCACGAGGTCCACAACGGCCGCTCCGGCTGGTGGTGGGACGTCGGCGGCGTCTGGTATTATTATCCGCAGCGGATGGCCGGTCCGCCCGGCTATATCTCGGAGGAGTATTACGACGACGTGCCGGTGGCGTACGCCCCGCCGCCCGTCGCCTACGAACCGCCGCCTCCGCCGCCGCCGGCCGATCCCGGTGCGAGCGCGCTTGGCGGTGCCATTGTCGGCGGTGTGCTCGGCGGCCTGATCTCGGGTAACGCGTCGGGCGCGGCCGCAGGCGCCGTGATCGGCGGCGCTACCGGCGCGATCGCCGGTGCGACGGCTGCCTCGCGTCCCGGCTACTATCTGGCCGAGGGCAATTGCTACTACCGCTATCCGAGCGGCCAGTATGTGCAGGCCGATCCCCGCGCGTGTTACTGAGTTTCCGGACAGCTCTGAAACGAAGAGGCGGGCGAAAGGCCCGCTTCTTTTTTGTCCCGGTTTGTCATCTTGGGCCGCGGCAGAATGACTGATCGCCTCGCGCCTCAAGACACCAGCCAGGTCATGAACGCCATGAGGCCCCAGACCAGGCCCGCGATCCACGCCAGCATCACGATGCCGATGGTCGCAAGAAAGGTGACGCCGAACACGTCGGTCCTTTTCCGCTGTGTGGGGACGTGAGCTTCGGCTGCAGCTTCTCGTGTCATGACCGCAAGACCACTCGTGCTTTCTCCCGCCTTTGGGAGCACTGAGATGTTCTAGCCGAGACGCCGGGCGCAGGCTGTGACGCAGTTCACATCCGTCTGAATGACGCCGGGTCTCACGGTTTCGTGCGGTATGGGCGTCGCACGGTCGGCGTGGGCGTTCTGAAACCGCGGGTGCAGTTTCATATCGTGTACAATTTCAGCGTGTTGAAATAGCTGGCGACAACGCTGGTTATCCGCATTCATACGGACGAAATTGCCATGCACTTGTCCAGATCGGACGGCTAGAATCCGCCCCATGTGTAACACGTACGATCCACAGCACGAAGCCGAGGCGGCAATGAAGCGCGCCGCGGCATCAGAAGGCCCGGACCGGCAAAGACTCATCGAGCTCGCCATTGCCTGGCATCAGCTGGCCCGCGACCGGCGCGACGATGAACCGACGGACTAGTCGGATTCAGCCGACGATCGCCGGCCGAAACCTTTCGCCTTCGATCCACCGCAAGCGTTGCTCGCCTCGCGCTGCATGAGCTGCAGCCAACGTGCTGACCGTGATCCGTTCCAGGCTGCTGTCAAACGCCGCGATCGATGCCAACCGGTTTCGGCCTGTGCACGTAGTCCAGGATGCATGGTCGATCCGCCGAACGGCGGTTCTGGTCGCTCCCGCCCGCCAGCGAACGAACGGCGAAGGCCAGCTGATGCTGGCTCGCCGCGACATTCATGATGGAAGCTTGTGCCATCTCGAGGTGTTTTGCCATCCCGCCGGAGTTCAAGTCCACGCCGGCATCGATCGCCAAGAACGACATTGCAGCGACGGCAATTCCGGACGCGACGGCCATTCCTGTCCATTCAGATGACGGCATCACAGAAATCTTCGACACCATTTCGGCATGCAGGATAGATAGGACTCTCTCGTCGCCTGGACAGGCCTGCGCACGCTTTCTTGAAGTGCGACAGATTTGCAAATCACGTTGCCACGGAGATCGCGGGCCGGGATGATTTCCGGCTCTGCCGTCGGCTCGGCCAAGCCCGAATGAAGCCAATCCGCTCGAAGAGCAAGAGAGGACTCGAACCTGCAGTGCTCGGAGACATCCACAACGTGATCAAGGGCAGGTCGCCGCCGCGCGCTACCGGAAGCTGTATGCCACGATTTCCTAACCCCAAAGAGATATTCAACTTATGATATACTTTGCTATTCTATTCCCGCATTCTTGGATTGATCCCCCTGGATGCATCGGAACGATCGCCTAGCCAACCTCACCCCTGCGGTTGGCTAGGCACTTTCATTTCGATCAGGGTCTCTTCCATCTTCCATCGCGCGGCCGCTTGCCAAATCGAATCCGCTCGCGCGACGGCGGTTCGCGCCGGTCGTGCAGTAAGCATTCGGCATGAGCAGCGGATATCGTATCCGCACGTCGCAAAATCGCTGCACTCTATCAATGGCTTCCAGAGCGTGTTGCGCCCGTGTTACGTCGCTTGTAGCTGTTTGTAATCGCAGTGATTTGCTTCAACGTGCTCATGGGTCGCGTGGATCGCGCGGCAGCGGGCTTCCAGGTTCAACACGGAGACACTGCGCATGGGCGAACGTATCGCCAATCACCGTTGCCAGTTTGCCGCCATCCAGAACGATGGCGCGTTGAGCTATTGCGTGCTGGCGGCGCGTCTCTCGATGCTGCACGGAGCGCCGCGCAACACGGTTTGGCATCGAGAACGAAGCCAATACGGCAGCAAGTTATTGATTTACGGGTTGAAAAACTGGCGATCCCAGCAGGACTCGAACCTGCAACCCGCGGAGTAGAAATCCGCTACTCTATCCAGTTGAGCTATGGGACCGTCTTGAGGCTGGGTCGGGCCGGCCTCGGCTACCGCCTGCCGGTCTTCTATCACGCCAAATATGAAAAATCCGCACGTTCGCCAAGCCTGAACCGAACCGTTTTCCTCAAAGCCGCGACAAAGCGGAACGGTGGGGTGTCAGGGTGCCGGGTTGAGCGGCAGCGGACTGGACGATGGATCGCATCGCCGGGAACGCTGGTCAGCTTCCGGGACACCGCCGCCGGTCGATTGGTCGGGTATGGCTGCGCCATCAGGACGGCGTGCGCGGTGATATCTTGATCGGTCTCCTCTGGGCTTGCCTTGTCATGGCGAATGCGACGATTTGCACCTCTGGTTCCATCGCCTTGAGTCCGTCACCTTTCCGCGCACTTCATTTGCCGCCGCGGCGTTCGTCCGCGATTTCCGGGAGTCCATCATGATCGGTCTGGTTCGCGCCGTCACACTCTGCGCCGCGCTGGCGCTCGGCCTTAGTGCCGCGCAAGCTGCTGACAAGGCCTTCAAGCGCGACGATCTCGCTGATTCCTCGATCAAGCTGGAGGCCCAGATCAAGAGCGAGGCGGGGCCGGTCGCCAAGACCGGCGCGACGCTGCGCACGGACGCCGACGCCGCTTTCAAGCGCAGTGATTTCCGTGCCGGCCTGTCCGTGCTCGGCCAGATCGCCGCCACGACGCCTGAGGATGCCGGCAACTGGCTGCGGCTTGCCAAGGTGATCTTCCAGATATTGCCGAAGAACTCGAGCGAGCAGACGTTCCTGCTGGAGCGCGCCTCGACCGCCGCCTACATCGCCTATATGCGCGCGGGCAATCCGGGCGAGGAGGCCGACGCGCTTGCGGTGCTCGGCAAGTCGCTGGCCGAGCGCAAGCTGTGGCGGCCGGCGCTGGACGCGCTGCGGCTGTCGCTGGACATGCGCGAGGTCGCCGACGTCCGCGGCCAATACGAGAAGATGCGCGACGAGCACGGCTTCCGCCTGCTCGACTATACCGTGGATTCGGATTCGGCCAGTCCGCGGGCCTGCTTCCAGTTCTCGGAAGAACTCGCCAAGCGCACCGATTTCGCGCCGTTCCTCGCGCTGGCGGGCCAGGACAAGCCGGCGCTGTCGGCCGAAGGCAAGCAGCTCTGCGTCGACGGCCTGAAGCACGGCGAGCGCTACAACATCAACTTGCGCGCCGGCCTGCCGTCCACGGTGAAGGAGGGGCTGCCGAAATCGGCCGAGTTCAACGTCTATGTGCGCGACCGAAAGCCCTTCGTGCGCTTCACCAGCCGCGCCTATGTGCTGCCGAAGACCGGCCAGCGCGGTATTCCCGTGGTCAGCGTCAACACGCCCGCGGTCAACGTCAACGTCTTCCGGATCGGCGACCGCAACCTGATCAACACGGTGGTCGACAGCGATTTCCAGAAGACGCTGTCGCGCTACCAGCTCTCGGATCTCGGCGCCGAGCGCGGCGTCAAGGTCTGGTCCGGCGAGCTCGCGACCGCGATGACGCTGAACCAGGACGTCACCACGGCGTTCCCGGTCGACCAGGCGCTCGGCGAGCTTCAGCCGGGCGTCTATGTGATGACCGCCGCGGCCAAGG
The DNA here is from genome assembly GCF_056403875.1 of Bradyrhizobium sp. P2_E8. Lineage (NCBI taxonomy): Bacteria > Pseudomonadati > Pseudomonadota > Alphaproteobacteria > Hyphomicrobiales > Nitrobacteraceae > Bradyrhizobium > Bradyrhizobium sp. P2_E8. The sequence goes on along the minus strand of NZ_JBFUES010000036.1, from coordinate 1,450 downwards.
GCCCGGGCTCGGACGACGAGTCCCAGCTCGCCACGCAATGGTTCATCGTTTCCGATCTCGGGGTGTCGGCCTATTCCGGCAATGACGGCATCCACGTGTTCATCAACTCGCTGGCCTCGACCGATCCAGTCGGCAAAGCCGAGGTGCGGCTGGTCGCGCGCAACAACGAGATCCTGGCCACCCGCAAGACCGACGAATCCGGTCACGTGCTGTTCGAGGCCGGCCTTGCGCGCGGCGAGGGCGGCCTGTCGCCGGCGATGCTGACGGTCACGGGCGAGAAGGCCGACTACGCCTTCCTCAGCCTCAAGACGAGCGCCTTCGATCTGTCCGACCGTGGCGTGGCGGGCCGCGCAGTGCCCGTTGGCGCCGACGCGTTCGTCTATGCCGAGCGCGGCGTCTACCGCTCCAGCGAGACCGTCTATCTCACCGCGCTGCTCCGCGACGGGCAGGGGAATGCCATCACCGGCGGGCCGATGACCCTGGTGGTCGAGCGCCCTGACGGCGTCGAATACCGCCGCGCCGTGCTGTCCGACCAGGGCGCCGGCGGCCGCACGCTGTCCGTGCCGCTCAACTCGGCTGTGCCGACCGGGACCTGGCGGGTGCGCGCCTTCACCGACCCGAAGGGCTCCTCAGTGGGCGAAACCACCTTCATGGTCGAGGATTACGTCCCCGACCGGATCGAATTCGACTTGTCCGCCAAGGACAAGCTGATCAAAGCTAACGCTCCAGTGGAGCTTAAGGCCGACGGTCATTTCCTCTACGGCGCTCCGGCCTCGGGCCTCCAGCTCGAAGGCGACATGCGGATCGCGCCCGCTTCCGAACGGCCTGGTTTTGCCGGATATCAATTCGGCGTCGCCGACGAGGAGACCACCTCGAACGAGCGCACGCCGCTGGAGAACCTGCCCGAGTCCGACGCCAATGGCGTTGCCACCTTCCCGGTGACGCTGGACAAGCAGCCGGCTTCGACCCGCCCGCAGGAAGCGCAGATCTTCGTCCGTATGGTCGAGACCGGCGGCCGCGCCGTCGAGCGCAAGATCGTGCTGCCGGTCGCGCCCGCGACCGCCATGATCGGCATCAAGCCGCTGTTCGGCGACAAGAACGTCGCCGAGGGCGACAAGGCCGAATTCGACGTCGTGTTCGTCTCGCCCGAGGGCGAGAGACTGCGCCGTGACGGCCTGCGCTACGAGCTCCTGAAGATGGAATCGCGCTATCAGTGGTATCGCCAGAACAATTACTGGGAGTACGAGCCGGTCAAGTCGACCTCGCGCGTCGCCGACGGCGATCTCATCATCGCCGCCGACAAGCCGTCGCGGGTCTCACTCAGCCCGCAGCCCGGCCGCTACCGGCTCGACGTCAAGTCGAACGACGCTGACGGCCCGGTGACCTCGGTGCAGTTCGACGTCGGCTGGTATTCCGACGGCAGCGCCGACACGCCGGACCTGCTGGAGAC
>NZ_JBFUES010000035.1:0-17041 GCF_056403875.1 Bradyrhizobium sp. P2_E8 | reverse complement strand
ACCTTCAGGTTATGAGCCTGACGAGCTACCGGGCTGCTCCACCCCGCGTTAAACACTTGCGCGCCTTCGTCGAAATGCCGGGGACGATGAGGTTAGGCCGACGCTGTTCGCGTGGCTTTTCTCTTCCGTCCCAAAGGCTTCCTTGGAAGGCAACCCCGGGGCAAAGCCCGTTGGGTGCGGGGGGTATGTACCAACCCGGGCTGCCTTTGGAAAGGGCTGCGGGGACGTTTTTTTCGACTTTATGACAGGTGGATGGACCGGATTTCGGCCCGCCAGCCGCGCCCTTGCCAGAAGTTCCACAAAGGGCCAGCTTGCGGCAACAAAACCAGGGGCGAAACGCCATTTTGGGGAGGAGCGCCATGGGCCAGATCAGGGACCAGATCTTCGACCGATCCTTGGACCGATCCTTGGACCGATCTCTGGACCGATCCCTGACGAGCGCCCCGCTCCGGGGCCTCGAAGACGCCTTCCACGCCATGGTCGCGCGGTCGCGGGCCGAGCCGGCCGCTGATCTGGCCGAGCGGCTCGACCGGCTGGCGCGGCTGCGCGCCGTCGTCGCGGACAATGAAGAGCGCTTCCGGCAGGCGATCTCGGCCGATTTCGGCCACCGCTCGGCGGTCGAGACCACCATCGCCGAGACCATGATGGTCTACAGCGAGATCCGGCATGCCACAAAACACCTGAAGAGCTGGATGGTGCCGCAGCGCGTCGCCACCGCGCTGCAATTCCTGCCCGCGCGCAACCGGCTGATTCCGCAGCCGCTCGGCGTCGTCGGCATCATCGCGCCCTGGAATTATCCGCTCCAGCTGACGCTCGCACCGGCGATCGGCGCGCTCGCCGCCGGCAACCTGGTCATCATCAAGCCGAGCGAGCTGGTCCCGCACTTCTCGGCGCTGCTGAAGGAGACTGTGGCCGCGAAGTTCGATGCCACAGAAGTGCTGATCACCGGCGTCGAGGACGAGATCGCCAAGGCCTTTCCGAGCCTGCCGTTCGATCATCTGGTGTTCACCGGCTCGACCCGGGTCGGGCGGCTGGTCGCGGAGGCCGCGGGGCGGAATCTCACGCCTGTCACGCTCGAACTCGGCGGCAAGTCGCCAGCGATCATCGATCAATCCGCCGATCTCGAGGAGGCGGCCGAGCGCATCGCCTACGGCAAGCTGCTCAATGCCGGACAAACCTGCATCGCGCCGGATTACGTGCTGGTGCCGGAGCACTCGTTGCAGGCCTTCGCCGAGAAGGTGCGCGCGCAGATGCGGCGCATGTTCGGCACCGATCCCGCCAACAAGGACTACACCTCCGTCATCTCCGACCGGCATTATGCGCGGCTCGAAGGTCTCGTCGCGGATGCCGTAGAGCGCGGCGCAAAGATCCTGCAGCCGGCAAAGCCTGATGATCCCAACTGGAAGGCACACCGCAAATTCCCGCCGACGCTGATCCTCGGTGCCGGCGAAGACATGGCGGCGATGCAGGAGGAGATCTTTGGCCCGGTGCTGCCCGTGCTGGGCTACCGCGAGCCGGCTGACGCCATCGCCTTCGTCAACCGCCGCGACCGGCCGCTCGCGCTCTACTGGTTCGGCAAGGACCGCGACGCGCGCGACGCGGTGCTGTCGCGCACCGTCTCCGGCGGCGTCACCGTCAACGACTGCCTGTTCCACTTTGCGCAAATCAACCAGCCGATGGGCGGCGTCGGCGCATCCGGCACCGGCGCCTATCACGGCGAATGGGGCTTCAAGGCGTTCAGCAAGCTGAAGCCGGTGTTCTACCGCTCGAAATTCAACCGCCTCGCCGACCTCTACCCGCCCTATGGCGGCAAGATCGCGCGGCTGGAGAAGTTGATGCGGTTCATGTCGTAGCTATCCGTCATTCCGGGGCGCGCGCAGCGCGAGCCCGGAATCCATTTGTCCGCATCAATGGTGGTGGGATGGATTCCGGGCTCGCGACTTCGTCGCGCCCCGGAATGACGACCAACAAGAAGACTCTCAAGGGGGAAACAACATTGACTGAGACATTCGATTTCGTCGTCGTGGGCGCGGGCTCCGGCGGCTGCACCGTTGCGGGGCGGCTGTCGGAGGATGCGGCGACATCCGTGGCGCTGCTCGATGCGGGCGGACGGAACGACAGTTGGCGGATCACCACGCCATTCGGGCTCGCTTTGCCATACCGCGCGGCCAACTGGGCGTTCGATACTGTGCCGCAGAAGGGATTGAACGGCCGCATCGGCTATCAACCGCGCGGCAAGGGCCTCGGCGGTTCTTCGGCGATCAACGCGATGGTCTACATCCGCGGCAACAAATGGGACTACGACCACTGGGCCGCGCTCGGCAATTCCGGCTGGTCGTATGCGGATGTGCTGCCCTACTTCAAGCGCTCGGAGAACAACGCCGATTTCGACGGCGAATATCATGGCAAGGGCGGCCCGCTGCATGTCAACAAGCTACGCTCGGACAATCCGATCCATGACGTCTTCCATCAGGCCGCGCGCGAAGCGCAGTTCCGCATCCGCGAGGACTTCAATGCCGAGGACCATGAAGGGCTCGGCAGCTACCAGGTGACGCAGCACGGTGGCGAGCGCTGGAGCGCGGCGCGCGCCTATGTGGATCCCCACATCGGCAAGCGGGCGAATCTGCGCGTCGAGACGCAGGCGCATGCCACGCGCATCTTGTTCGAAGGCAGGCGCGCAGTGGGCGTCGAGTACCGGCAGGGCAAGGAGCTGAAGCAGCTGCGCGCCCGCCGCGAGGTGATCCTCGCCGGCGGCGCCTTCCAGTCACCGCAATTGCTGTTGCTGTCGGGCGTCGGCGACGGCGATGCGCTTGCCGCGCACGGCATCGGCGTCGCGCATCATTTGCCGGGCGTTGGGCGCAATCTGCAGGACCATCCGGATTTCGTGTTCGTCTACGCCTCCGACTATCCGCACTTCGTTCACTCGTCACTCGGCCGGCTGCCATCCCTGCTGCGTGCGATCCAGCGGTACCGCCGCGAGCGACGCGGCCTGATGACCACCAATTTCGCCGAGTGTGGCGGCTTTCTGAAGACGCAGGCCCATCTCGACGTGCCCGACATTCAACTGCACTTCATCATCGCGATGCTCGACGACCACGGCCGCAAGAAGCATAAGGAAGCGGGCTTCTCATGCCATGTCTGCCTGCTCAGACCGAAGAGCCGCGGCAGCGTCTGGCTGAAGAGCGCCGATCCGCTCGCCGCCCCCATGATCGATCCGAACTTCTTGGGCGAGGCGGAGGATCTCGAGACGATGGTCGCGGGCTTCAAGACCACGCGACGGCTGATGGAGACACCTGCGATGCGCGCGTTGCAGAAAAAGGACATGTTCACGTCCGATGTGAGAACGGACGACGACATCCGCGCCATCCTGCGCAATCGCGTCGACACCGTCTATCACCCCGTCGGCACCTGCAAGATGGGCACGGACGCGATGGCGGTGGTCGATCCGCAGTTGAAGGTACACGGCGTCGAGGCCTTGCGCGTCGTCGATGCCTCGATCATGCCGACGCTGATCGGCGGCAATACCAACGCGCCGACGATCATGATCGGGGAGAAGGCGGCGGATATGATCCGGGGGGAGATGCGGGCGAGGTAGCGCGACGCTATCGCGTCATTCTCCGCCGTCGTCCCCGCGAAGGCGGGGACCCATAACCACGGGGAGGAGTTTGGGAGCGAGATAGTAACTCCGAGTCTTCGTCAAATTCCTCCCTGGGGTTATGGGTCCCGGGCTCGCGCTACGCGCGCCCCGGGACGACGGCGGCGATCAATTCAACAAGAACCCGCCATCCACGGTCACCACGCTCCCCGTCATGTAGCGCGAGGCCTTCGAGGCCAGCAGCAGGATTGCACCGTCGAGATCGGACTCGGCGCCGACGCGGCGCTGGGGGATGCGTTTTGCCAAACGCTCGCCCGCCGGCGTCGACCAGAACGCGTGGTTCATCTCGGTGTCGATATAGCCGGGCGCCAGCGCGTTGATGCGGATGTTCTGCCCCGCGAGCTCGAGCGCCATCGCTTTCATCGCCTGGATGATACCGGCCTTGGAGATCGCGTAGGGCGAGACCGCCTTCAGCACGCCGGCGCCGAGCACGGAGGCGATGTTGACGATGTTGCCGTCCTGCTTGCGGGCGATCATGCGCCGCGCGACTTCGGTCGCGAGGAAATAGGCGCCCTTGAGATTGGCGCCGATCACGGCGTCCCAATCGGCCTCGGTCTGCTCGGTCGCGAGCTTCTCGATCGCGATGCCGGCATTGTTGATCAGCACCGTGACGGGACCGAGCGCCGCTTCCGCCGCATCGACGGCCTTCGCGATGGATGCGGTGTCGGTGACGTCGAGCGCGACGGCGGCGGCGCGGCCGCCGTTGCCGCGGATCTCCTGTTCCAGATTCTTCAACTTGTCGGTCTGCCGTGCCGCGAGCGCGACGGCCGCGCCGTGCGCCGCCAGCACCCGGGCAAACTGTCGCCCCAGCCCCTGGCTGGCACCGGTGACGAGGATGGTTTCTTTACTGACGTCGAATAGGCCTGACATGACGATGTCCTTGGGCGTACCCCTGAGCTTCTGGAGCCAAAAATACAGACGATTTTAGCGATCTGAAACCGGAATGATTGGTTCGGCGTTCATTCGTTCCACCGAAGCAGGGCCTTGCTCATGAACAGTTTCGATCTCGCCGTCTATGCGGCGCTCGCCATCGCCATCGGCTTCGGATTCAGGACTGGCCTGCTGCGCAGCGCCATGACCATCCTCGCCTATCTGCTCGCCGCCCCCATCGCGGTCGCACTGATGCCGCTGATCGTGCCGCAAGTCGCGAGCAATCCGAACGCGCCGCTGCTGCAAAACTGGATCTGGTTCTTCGGCATCTTCGTGGTCGTCGGCATGCTGCTTGGGTATATCGGCCGCCTGGCGCTGAACGACACGATACGCGAAGCCGGGATCGGCGACCGCCTCGGCGGCGCCGCGCTCGGCGCCGTCAGGGTCGGCCTCGTCGCCACCACGCTGGTGCTGGTGTTCGACCAGATCGTGCCGGCCAAGCGCCAGCCGCCCTTCCTCGCCGGCTCGCATCTGCGGCCGCTGTTCTCGACGGTCGGGCAGATGGGCTTCAAGTCGCTGCCGCCGGAGGCCGCCGCCGCGATCGACCGCCTCAAGCAGGAACGGCGCATCTGATCCGGCGCATTTGCATCGCCGCGCGGGCGTGCATGCATTTAGGTGCGAGCCCGTCCCTTACCAGCGGCACTACAGTTGGCTAAAGTGCCGCCCGTCCAAAACCTGCCTGACATTACGGGAGTGAAACTGTGGATCTTGGGATCAAAGGTCGCCGCGCCATCGTCTGCGCATCCAGCAAGGGCCTCGGCCGCGCCTGCGCCATCTCGCTGGCGGAAGCCGGCGTTGACGTCACACTGACCGCGCGCGGCGCCGAAGCCCTGAAGAAGACGGCCGACGACATCCGCAAAGCCTATCCGGGTGTGAAGGTCACCGAGATCGTCGGCGACATCACGACACCGGCGGGCCGCGAGGCGGTGCTGAAGGCCTGCCCGGAGCCCGACATCCTGATCAACAATGCCGGCGGCCCGCCGCCCGGCGATTTCCGCAACTGGACCCGCGACGACTGGATCAAGGCGATCGACGCCAACATGCTGACCCCGATCGAGCTGATCAAGGCGACCGTCGACGGCATGATGGCGCGCAAGTTCGGCCGCATCGTCAACATCACCTCGGCCGCGGTGAAGGCGCCGATCGACATCCTCGGCCTCTCCAACGGCGCGCGCGCCGGCCTCACCGGCTTCATCGCCGGCCTGTCGCGCAAGACCGTGATCAACAACGTCACCATCAACGGCCTGCTGCCGGGCCCGTTCGAGACCGATCGCCTGACCGGCACCGCCAAGGCCRAGGCCGACAAGCGCGGCACGACGCCCGAGCAGATCCTGACCGAGCGCGCCAAGCTCAACCCCGCCGGCCGCTTCGGCCAACCCGACGAGTTCGGCTATGCCTGCGCCTTCCTGTGCGGCGCCAAGGCCGGCTTCATCACCGGGCAGAACATTCTGCTCGACGGCGGCGCGTTCCCGGGCACGCTGTAAGCTCAACATCGCGTCCGCAGCAACGTCATCCGCAGAAGACCGTCATGCCTGGGCTTGTCCCGGGCATGACGACCTCGTGTAGATCTTCAGCTCTAGGATACCGGCGTGGTCCGCTCGTCGGTCCAGTCGATGCCCAGCTCGTCCATGCCGTCGGCGAGGAGATCGCCCAGCATCGGCTCGCCCAAGAGATACTGCACCGCCTCGCGCCGGGGCGCCTTGTATTCGGCGCGGGCCTCGGCAGCGCGGGCGCGCAGGTCGTCCCACTCGTCGACGGAGCCGTCGCCGCGGCCGAGCCACATCAGCGTCACGAGGTCGAGCTGCTCGTCCTCGTTCAGCGCCCCGATGAAGCCGATCAACTCGCTTGCGACCGGATCGGACGTCGTGTCTTCCAGAACGTCGATCTCGTCATCGTCGGAGGGGTTCGAGCCCGAGTCCGGATCGGATGCAGCTTCCTTGACGTCGAATTCGCGGGCCTTCTCGATGATGAAAGCGACCTTCTCGGCGGAAATTGCAAGCTCTGGCATCGTCTTTCCCTCCGGCTTGTCCTGGGTTCCAGCGATAACGCGGCGCGCCATCAGATGATCCATTGCGCTTCATGGCGGAAACCCGCATGTTTCGGCGCAAAGCGTCCTCTCTCGTCATTCCGGGGCGCGACGTAGTCGCGAACCCGGACTCTCACGCAACGATCTCGAGATTCCGGGTTCGATGCTTGCGCATCGCCCCGGAATGACAGCGAGGCGCAAAGCAAGAACATGGGGACACGCCGGATGTCGTGGAAGGTGGGCAAGGTCAGGATTACGAAGCTCGTCGAGATGGAGACAGTCGGCTCGACCCGCTTCATCCTGCCGGCCGCGACCAACGATGAAATCCGGAAGCTGCCCTGGCTGATCCCGCATTTCGCCACCGACGAGGGCCGGCTGAAAATGTCGATCCACGCGCTGGTGGTGGAGACGCCGACGCGCCGCATCGTGGTCGACACCGGTCTCGGCAACGACAAGCAGGGCCGCGGCGTCCCGGTCTGGAATAACCGCAGCACGCCGTTTCTGGAGACCATGACGGCAGCGGGATTTGCCCCTGACAGCATCGACACCGTGCTGTGCACGCATCTTCACGTCGACCATGTCGGCTGGAATACGAAACTGGTCGACGGCAAATGGGTGCCGACCTTCCCGAAGGCGCGCTATGTGTTCGGCAGGACCGAATATGAGTATTGGCGCGACCATTCGACCGAACCGGACAAGGTCGCGGTGTTCGACGATTCCGTGAAACCGGTCGTCGATGCGGGCCAGGCCGAGCTGATCCCGAGCGACCACCGGCTGTCCGACGAGATCAGCGTGATCCCGACCCCCGGCCACAGCCCCGGTCACATGAGCGTCCTGATCGAGTCCGGCGGTGAACAGGGGCTGCTCACCGGCGACGTCGCCCATCATCCCTGCCAGATGGCGCATCTCGATTGGTGCTCGGTCGTCGATACCGATCCCGCCCAATCGGCGGCGACCCGGCACAAGGTGTTCTCGCGCTTTGCCGACACCCCGACGCTGGTGATCGGCGGGCATTACTCGGCCGGACACATCAGGCGGGATGGGGACGCGTTCAGGTTCGTGGCGCTGGGGTGAGACGCAATCGTAGGGTGGGTTAGCCGAAGGCGTAACCCACCACGGTCTATCCCCTCGGAAACAGAAGAGGTGGGTTACGCCCGGACTGCGCTTCGCGCAGCCGCGTGCTAACCCACCCTACGAGCGAGGGGCTGCAATGCGCCCCGTTTTGAGCGGTTGAATTTCCCGCCGCCCTGTTCCATGAAGCTGTTTAACCGATCGGTCCATCTCCAGGGAGAAACGAGAATGAAGCTTGTTCGTTATGGCGAAAAGGGTGCGGAAAAACCCGGCCTGATCGACAAATCCGGCCAGTTGCGCGACCTGTCGGCGCATGTGAAGGACCTGACCGGCGAGGCCTATTCGCCGGAAAGCCTGAAGAAGCTCGCCGCGCTCGACCCCGCCGCGCTGCCCGCCGTCTCCGGCAAGCCGCGGTTCGGCGCGCCGGTCACCGGCATCTCGAAATTCGTCGCCATCGGCCTCAACTACAGCGACCACGCCAAGGAAACCGGCGCTGCGATCCCGAGCGAGCCGATCATCTTCATGAAGGCGAACACCTCGCTCTCCGGCCCGAACGACGCGGTCGAGAAGCCGCGCGGCTCGACCAAGCTCGACTGGGAAGTCGAGATCGCCGCGATCATCGGCTCCCGCGCCAAGTACGTCTCGGAAGCCGATGCGCTGAACTACGTGGCCGGCTATTGCGTCTGCAACGACGTCTCCGAGCGCAACTTCCAGACCGAGCGCCTGGGGCAGTGGACCAAGGGCAAGTCGCACGACACGTTCGGCCCGGTCGGCCCGTGGCTCGCCACCAAGGACGAGATCAAGGACGTGCAGAACCTGTCGATGTGGCTCGACGTCAACGGCCAGCGCCGCCAGACCGGCTCGACCAAGACCATGATCTTCTCCATGGCCAAGTGCATCTCCTATGTCTCGCAGTTCATGACGCTGCTGCCGGGCGACATCATCACCACGGGCACCCCGCCCGGCGTCGGCCTCGGCATGAAGCCGCCGACCTTCCTCAATGTCGGCGACGTCGTGTCGCTCGGCATCGAAGGCCTCGGCGAGCAGCGGCAGGAGATTATTGCGGCGTAAGCCTCCGCCCTCATCCTGAGGAGCGCGCAACGCGCGCGTCTCGAAGGATGCGCCACAAGCACCGTCGCCCGGCGTTCGCGCCGGGTGACGAGAGACCTTCCCTCGTTGCCTATCCTTCGAGACGCGCGCCAGGGCGCGCGCCCCTCAGGATGAGGACCGTGTGTCTGGATAGAGGTTATCTCCGATGAAACTCTCCTTCTCCGCCGCATCGCCCTTCGCCCGCAAGGTGCGCATCGCCGCGATCGAGCTTGGGCTGATCGACAAGATCGAACTGACGCCTGCAACCGTCGCGCCGGGCACGGCCAACGAGGACTATTCGCGCATCACGCCGCTGAAGAAGCTGCCGGTGCTGATCACCAATGACGGCGACGTGATCCTGGATTCCTACGTCATCGTCGAATATCTCAACGAGATGGCCGGTGGCAGCCTGATCCCGGATTACGGCCCGCGGCGCTGGAAGGCCAAGACCAATCACTCCCTGATCAACGGCATGCTCGATTCGATGCTGCTGTGCCGCTACGAGAAGATGGTGCGTCCGCAGGGCCTGCAATGGCAGGCGTGGTCGGACGACCACTGGAACCGGGCCTGGACCGGCATGGCGCGTTTCGAGAACATGCCCGATGTCCTGAACGGTCCGTTCGACATCTCGCAGATCGGCCTCGTCTGCGTGCTCGGCTATGCCGACTTCCGCTTCGCCGATTGCGGCTGGCGCAAGGCCTATCCGAAGCTCGACGCCTTCCATCAGAAGATGCTGGAGCGGCCGTCGGTGAAGATCTCGGTGCCGCCAGCGGCGTAGCACGTGGCCGGCGGGGAGAAGGGACGATGCGCGACCGTTTCCCCCACCTCGGCATTCTCGGCGCGAGCCTCGTGCTCGCGTTGACCGTCTCAGCMGCTCCCGTGCAGGCCGACGGCGTGGCGCCTGGACCGCGAAACCTCGCCTGCGGATCGCCATCGTCGATCGACGACGGCTGGACCACTGCGTCACCCGACAGTGTCGGCATGGACGGCGCGCAGCTCTGCGGCATCGCCGCGAGGCTCGAGCAGCGTGCGACCAAGGTCCATTCGGTCGTCGTCGCACGCCACGGCAAGCTCGTCTTCGAGCAGTATTTTCCCGGCTACGACCAACCCTGGGGACAGCCGGACGGCCAGCACGAGTTCACCGCGACGACGAAGCACGACATGCGTTCGGCTTCGAAGAGCGTCGTTTCGCTGCTCGTCGGCATCGCGATCGATCGCAAGCTCATCGCAGGGGTCGACGAGCCCGTGCTCAAATTCTTCCCGGACCATCAGACGGTGAAGCAGGCGGGCTGGGAGGCCATCACGCTGCGCCATCTGCTGACGATGTCCTCGGGGATGAAATGGGACGAGGCGCGGGCCTGGACCGATCCGAACAACGACGAGCCGCATCTCACCTTTGAAGCCGATCCGATCGGCTATGTGCTCGCAAAGCCGGTCGCCGCGCCGCCGGATACACTGTGGACCTATAATGGCGGCGGGACTGAACTGCTCGGCAACATCCTCGAACGCGTCTTGGGCAAGCCGCTGGAGGCATTCGCGCGCGAGGTGCTGTTCCAGCCGCTTGGGATCACCGATGTCGAGTGGAAGGCCTACAAGAACGGCAAGATCGCGGCGGCCGCGGGCCTGCGCTTGCGACCGCGTGATGCGGCGAAGATCGGCCAGCTCGTGCTCAATCGCGGCCAGTGGAACGGCCAGCAAATCGTCTCGGCCGACTGGATCGCACAATCGATCACACCGCGGTTCCAGGCGATCGGCTATTTCGGCGGCACGCTGTTCTACGGCTATCAATGGTGGATGGGCCGCTCGCTTGCCGGCGGCAAGGAAATCAAATGGGTTGCCGCCTTCGGCTGGGGTGGCCAGCGCATCTTCATCGTGCCCGAGCTTGATCTCGTCATGATGACGACCGCCGCGCAATACGGCCAGCCCAAGGAAGGCCTGGCCGCGATCGACATCCTCTCCAATATCGTCATTCCATCCGTGCGCGACGCGCACTGATCACGAGGGAAGCGAACATGAGCCTGAAATTTTCAGTCGGCGATCTCAACATCCATCGCGTCATCGAGCAGGAAACCTCGTTCGTCCCGGCACTCGAGATGCTGCCGGGACTGACACCGGAGGTGCTGGCCGAGAACCGGGCATGGATGCGGCAAGCCAAGGCGCTGGATGAGCAGGATGTGCTGCTGCTGTGCTTCCAGTCCTATGTGGTGAAGACACCGCACCACACCATCCTGATCGACAGCTGCATCGGCAACGACAAGCCGCGGCCGCAGCGGCCGAAATGGAACATGAAGACCGACGACACCTATCTGCGCGCGCTGGGCGCCGCCGGATTCTCGCCTGACGACATCGACTTCGTGATGTGCACGCATCTCCACGTCGATCACGTCGGCTGGAACACGCGGCTCGAGAACGGCCGCTGGGTGCCGACCTTCCCCAAGGCGCGCTACGTGTTCGCCAAGCAGGAGTTCGACCATTGGTCGGCTCAGAACGCGAAGACGGAGATCCCGCCCTTCGTCGACAGTGTGCTGCCGGTGGTCGAGGCGAACCGCCACGAACTTGTCGGCAACGACCACCAGATCGGCGATCACGTCCGCATCCTGCCGACACCAGGCCACACGCCGGGGCATATCGCTGTTACGATGGGCCGCGGCAAGGACGATGCCGTGTTCTCCGGCGATCTCATGCACTCGCCGTTGCAGACGCTTTATCCGGAACTGTCGATCAAGTTCGACGTCGATCCGGCCATGGCCGCAACGACGCGCCGCAGCTTCCTGGAACGCTATTGCGACACCGACACGCTGTGCTGCACGGCGCATTTCCCCTCCCCGTCGGTCGGGAAGATCAGGCGCAAGGGCAACGCGTTCGTCTGCGCGGCGGTTTAACGAGATGCCGTAGGGTGGGTTAGCTCTGCAGCTGCGCAAAGCGCAGTCGCTGAGCGTAACCCACCTCTTTAAGTACCGCAGAGACAGAAGAGGTGGGTTACGCCTTCGGCTAACCCACCCTACGATTCCACCCAAGTGGAGGAAACGATGACAGCGCTCCCCGACGTCCCCCTGCCCGCCGGCATCCGCTCGCGCTATGTCGACGGCATCAACGGCTTGCGCATGCATGTGCTGGAGGCCGGCTTCGAGACCAAGGGCCGCCCCTGCATCCTGCTGCTGCACGGCTTTCCCGAGCTTGYCTTCTCCTGGCGCAAGGTGATGCCGGCGCTCGCTGCCGCCGGCTATCACGTGATCGCGCCGGACCAGCGCGGCTATGGCCGCACCACCGGATGGACCGCGGATTACGACGGCGACCTCGCGCCATTCCGTCTGTTCAACCTGGTGCGCGACGCGCTGGGTCTGGTGTCGGCGTTCGGCTACAGGCAGGTCGATCTGGTCGGACATGATTTCGGCAGCCCGGTCGCATCCTGGTGCGCGCTGATCCGGCCCGACATATTCCGCTCGGTCGTGATGATGAGCGCGCCGTTCGGCGGACCACCGCCGCTGCCGTTTGGCACGGTCGACGCGCCGGCGCAGGTTTTGGCCGAAGATCCCGTGCATCGCGAGCTCGCGGCCCTGCCGCGTCCGCGAATCCACTATCAATGGTACTAYTCGACGCGCACCGCCAACGCCGACATGCATCACGCACCGCAAGGCGTGCATGATTTTCTGCGCGCCTATTACCATCACAAGAGCGCGGACTGGACCGACAACAAGCCCTATCCGCTCAATTCGTGGTCGGCAGGTGAGCTGGCAAAGCTGCCGACCTATTATGTGATGGATCTGAACGAGACCATGGCCGAGACGGTCGCCAAGGAGATGCCTTCGCCGGCAGCGATCGCCGCCAATCAATGGCTGCCGGACAACGAACTCGCGTACTACAGCGCCGAATATGGCCGCACCGGTTTCCAGGGCGGGCTGCAATGGTATCGCTGCGGCACCTCGGCCGCTTTCAACAACGAGTTGCAGCTGTTTGCCGGCCGCAGCATCGACGTTCCCTCCTGCTTCATCTCGGGCAAACAGGATTGGGGCACCTATCAGCGCCCCGGCGTATTCGAGGCGATGCAGAAGAGTGCGTGCACCAGGATGCTCGGCTGCCATCTCGTCGACGGTGCCGGCCATTGGGTGCAGCAGGAGCAGCCGGCCGAGGTGAGCCGCTTGCTGCTCGACTTCCTCGCCAAGACTTACTGAATAAGGCCCGCGCCGGTTGATTTGACCCGGGAACCACGGCGGCCTATATAGTTTAGAACTATTCTAAATTAGTGGGACAGKGCCGTCGTGAAGAATTTTGCCGATCTGACCGAGCGCGAGGTGCTTGCGGTCGCGATCTCCTCCGAGGAGGAGGACAGCCGCATCTACATGACCTTCGCCGAGGATCTGAGGGAGCGTTACCCGGACTCAGCCAAGATCTTCGAGCAGATGGCCGAGGAAGAGCGCGGACATCGCCACATGCTGCTGGAGACGTACGAACAGCGTTTCGGTCCGCACCTGCCGCCCATCCGCCGCGAGGACGTCAAAGGCTTCCTGCGCCGCCGCCCGGTCTGGCTCACCAAGAACCTGTCGCTCGACACCATCCGCAGGGAAGTCGAGACCATGGAAATGCAAGCCGAGCGCTTTTACGTGAAGGCCGCCGAACAGGCGCAGGATGTCGGCGTGCGCCGCTTGCTCGGCGATCTCGCCGAAGCCGAGAAGGGCCACGAAGAGATGGCCGCAAAGCTGGCGGACCAGATCCTCAGCCCGGATGTGCGCGCAGAGGAAGATCGCACCAACCGCCGCATGTTCGTGCTGCAATATGTGCAGCCGGGCCTTGCCGGCCTGATGGACGGATCGGTCTCGACGCTGGCGCCGCTGTTTGCCGCCGCGTTTGCCACCCACCAGAACTGGCAGACGTTTCTGGTGGGCCTCGCCGCCTCGATCGGCGCCGGCATCAGCATGGGATTTGCGGAAGCGCTGTCCGACGACGGCTCGCTCACGGGGCGCGGCTCGCCGTGGCTGCGCGGTCTCACCTGCGGCCTGATGACGACGCTCGGCGGGCTCGGCCACACCGCGCCCTATCTCGTGCCCGACAGCTGGGCCAACGCGTTCTGGATCGCAACGGCGATCGCCGGAGTCGTGGTGTTCTTCGAGCTATGGGCAATCGCCTTCATCCGCTCGCGCTACATGGACACGCCGTTCCTCCAGGCCGTGTTCCAGATCGTGCTCGGCGGCGCCATCGTGCTGGCGGTGGGGATTTTGATCGGGGCGGCGTAACGACCTCACACTCGCTGTCATCGCCCGCGAAGGCGGGCGATCCAGTACGCCGCAGCGGATATGGCGAGATCGAGCTCTCAAACGCGGGCCTTTGGAGTACTGGATCGCCCGGTCAAGCCGGGCGATGACACCGACCTTTTGGCACTGCCCGACGAGCCTCATCCACATATCAATCGCGATCAAACAACGGTTGCAGCGTTCGGCCAAACTGCGCATCATCCTCCAACAACCAGAGCGGGAGAAGCGCCGTGGCCAAATCGGAATGGAGTTTCAAGAGCGCGGTCGAGCTGTCGGCCGCATTGACCACGAAGAAGGTCTCCGCGGTCGAGCTCACGCGGGACGCGATCGACCGCATCGAACGGCACGACGGCAAGATCAACGCGGTCTGCGTGCGCGATTTCGATCGCGCACTCGTTGCGGCGCGCGAGGCGGACGCCGGATTGGCGCGCGGCGAGCGCAAGCCGCTGCTCGGCCTGCCCTTGACGATCAAGGAATCCTTCAACATCGCCGGCCTGCCGACGACCTGGGGCTTCGTTCCGCAGAAGGATTTCAAGCCTGTCGAAGACGCGCTAGCGGTGGTGCGCATCAAGCAGGCCGGCGGCGTGATCCTCGGCAAGACCAACGTCCCGGTAGGCCTCGGCGACTGGCAGAGCTACAACGACATCTACGGCACCACGAACAACCCCTATGATCTCGGCCGCACGCCGGGTGGATCGTCCGGGGGATCTTCGGCAGCCCTCGCCGCGGGCTATTGCGCGCTCGCCACCGGCTCCGACATCGGCGGCTCCCTGCGTGTGCCGGCATTTCATTGCGGCATCTTCGCTCACAAGCCGACCATCAATCTCTGCGCAGCGCGCGGCGAGACTCCGCCGCCGTTTCCGGCCATTCCGCGCGAAGGCGACCTCGCCGTCATCGGTCCGATGGCGCGCACGGCAGCGGATCTTTCCTTGCTGCTCGACGTCATGGCCGGACCGGATCCGCTCGATGCCGGCGTCGCCTACAAACTCGATTTGCCCGTTGCGCGGCATCAGTCGCTGCGCGATTTTCGTGTCCTGGTGATCGAGAGCCATCCGCTGCTGCCGACTGACCGGGACGTGCGCGGCGCGATCGACAAGCTCGCCACCGACCTCACGAAGGCCGGCGTGACGGTCGCGCGCGAGAGCACGCTGCTTCCGGACTTCGCGGAGACGTCGCGGCTTTACATGCGCATGCTGTTGAGCTTCCTCGGCGCGTTCTTCCTGCCCGACGAGCTGGCGGATGCGCAAGCCGGAGCGAGTCAACTGTCGCCGGAAGACCGGAGCCTCGGCGCGGAGCGACTGCGCGGCATTATTGCAAGCCACCGGGCCTGGGTGTTCGACGCCGGCGCCCGCGCCGTCCTGCGCGCGCAATGGCGCGCGCTGTTCAAGACCTTCGACGCGGTGATCTGCCCGATCATGCCGACGCCGGCCTTTCCGCATGATCATTCGCCGGAGCAGCGCCTGCGAAGAATCGACATCGATGGCACGGACTATCCTTATTCCGACCAGCTCGCATGGCCGGGCATTGCGACGCTTCCGGGCCTGCCGGCAACGGCCGTTCCGCTCGGTCTGTCGAAGGACGGCCTGCCGGTCGGCGTCCAGATCGTCGGCCCCTTCCTCGAGGACCGCACGCCCTTGAAGCTCGCCGAACTGATCGAGCGCGAATTCGGCGGCTTCACACCGCCGCCATTGTTCGATGATTAGCTTTCGCCCGTCATTGCGAGCGAAGCGAAGCAATCCAGACTGTATCCGCGGAGAAATTCTGGATTGCTTCTTCGCAAGGGCTCCTCGCAATGACGGAGCAAAATAACGTCGAGCTTCGCGCAACGCGCGCTCCGGAATGACAAGGGAGAGGACGTCATGAGCCAGGACATGGAAGAGCTCACCGCGCTCAACCGCGACTACGTCACCTCCGTTCAGAACTGCGACGTCAAGCGGTTCGACCAGATCCTGGCGCCGGAGTTCTATTGCTCCAATCCCGACAAGACGCTGGTCGATCGCGCCGCTTTCCTGGAACAGACGGCACGGCCGATCGCGATCCGGAACCTCAGGGAGCAGGACGTCATCATCCGCATCATGGGCGACTTCGCCATCATCCACGCGGCGACAAGCTACACCACGGCAGACGGCCAGCAGGCGACGGGCCGCTACACCGATTGCTGGTCGAAGAAGAACGGCAGATGGCTCGCGGTGTCGGCGCACGTGTCGCGATGAGGCCGGGCTACGGACTGTCATGCCCCGCGAAGGCGGGGCATCCAGTACGCCGCGGCAGCAGTTCGTTCATTCAACTCCCGCCGCGGAATACTGGATCGCGCGGTCGAGCCGGGCGATGACACCTGTTTCGGGGCGCCGCCAGCGCTAGCTATCAAACACGATCACGCTTCGCAGCGTCTTGCCCGCCTTCATGTTGGCAAAGCCCTCGTTGATTTCCGACAGCTTCAGCTTGGCCGAGATCCAGTCCTCCAGGTGCAGCCGGCCACGCAAATAGAAATCGACCAGGCGCGGCATGTCGACGCGGAAATGGTTCGAACCCATGGACGAGCCCTGGATCTTGCGTTCGCGCAGGAAGTCGAAGCCGTGCAGCTCGATCTTCTGGCCGAACGGGATCATGCCGACGATAGTGGCGGTGCCGCCGGAGGCGAGCATGCCAAACGCCTGCTCCGCGGTTTCCTTGCGGCCGAGCACCTCGAAGGAATGATGCACGCCGCCATTGGTGAGATCGCGGACCTGCTTCACCACGTCGCCGTCGGCGGGATTGATGATGTCGGTCGCGCCCAGCTTGGTCGCGAGCTGCAGCTTGGCCGGGTTGGTGTCGATGGCGATGATGCGGCCGGCGCCGGCGATCTGCGCGCCGTTGATCGCGGCCATGCCGACGCCGCCGCAGCCGATCACCGCAACGGTCTCGCCCGCCGTCACCTTCGCCGTATTCACCACTGCGCCATAGCCGGTGATGACGCCGCAGCCGATCAGCGCGGCGAGATCGAGCGGCATCTCCTTCCGGATTTTGACGATCGCGTTCTCG
>NZ_JBFUES010000034.1:0-17052 GCF_056403875.1 Bradyrhizobium sp. P2_E8 | reverse complement strand
GTCAGGGCGGCTTCGAGGGTGGTGGTGGTGGCGGCGAGCGCTTTCCGCGCCGGCGGCGCCGGCCGCATGGCCCGCGCCCCGAGCGCGAAGCCGCTCCGGCCGCTTCCAGCGACGATCTGGCGCCCGGCGAGTAAGCTTTTTCTGATTTTCTGATCTGCATCGTCCCGGCCCCCGCGCCGGGACGATTTGTTTTCAGCTGCGCGTCACCGTCGAGGACGGCACCAGCACCGGCTTCAACGATGGAATCAGCCGCGCCCGCTCGCGCTTGGCGGGGATCGCGCGATAGACCTGCTTGGTGGCCTCGACGATGTGCACGCCGGCAAAGGGCAGCGACAGCGCCGCCCCGGCGCGCTCCCACATCTGCGCCGATTTCAGCACCCAGCCGCCGGCATAGGGCGGCATGAACAGCGCCTCGCCCCAGGCGGTCGGCGTGAACCAGGTCTGCCGCAGCAGATCGGTGATCTGCGAGCGCGAATAAGGCCGGCCGTGGCCGAACGGCGTATTGTCGCTGCGCGTCCACACGCCGCGCCGGTTCGGGATCACCGCAATGACGCGGCCGGACGGCGACAGCACGCGCCACACCTCGCGCAGCAGCGCAGCCGGATCGTCCGACATCTCCAGCGCGTGGACCAGCAGGATGCGGTCGACCGCGGAATCGGGAAGCGGCAGCGAGAATTCATCCACCAGCGAGGCCAGCGCCGGCCGCCCCGTAGGCCATTTCAGGACGCCCTGGGCCGCCGGCATGAAGGCGAGGCAGCGCTCGGCGTCCTCGCGGAACAGCCCGAGATAGGGCGTGGGATAGCCGATGCCGAGCACGCGCTGGCCCTCGGCGCGCGGCCAGCGCTCCCTGATGCCGCGATTGATCATTTGCCGCGCCACAATCCCGAGGCGACGGGAATAGAACTCGCGGAGGTCGACGACGTCGATGCTCATGACGGCAATGTAACATGCGCAAGGCCGCGGCTGCGCGCCGAATATTGCATTGCCTGCGCAACGTTAACGCCATATTTGTCTGCCGGGGCTGAGCGCGAAGGAGATGTCATGGCTGCCGAAATTCGTACTTTCAGCTGTTTAAACGACAATTTCGGTTACCTGATCCACGATGTGGAAACCAAGGCGACGGCGTCGATCGACGCGCCGGAGGCCGGCCCCATCCTGAAGGCGCTGGAGCGCGAAGGCTGGCAGCTCACCGACATCCTGATCACCCATCATCACGGCGATCATGTCGGCGGGGTCGCCGAACTCAAGCAGAAATATAATTGCCGCGTCGTCGCGCCGCACGACCAGACCACGAAAATCGCCAACGTCGACCTGCGCGTGGCCAATGCCGACGTGGTCAAGATCGGCAACCTGCTGGCGCGCGTCGTGGAGACGCCCGGCCACACGCTCGACCATATCTCCTACGTGTTCGACACCGAGAAGACGGTGTTCGCCGCCGACACGCTGTTCTCGATTGGCTGCGGCCGCGTCTTCGAGGGCACCTACCCGATGATGTGGGATTCGCTGTTGAAGCTGCGAGCCCTGCCCGACGATTTCAAGCTCTATTGCGGCCACGAATACACCGCCTCCAACGTCAAGTTCGCGCTCACGGTCGATCCCGACAATGCGGCGCTCCAGGCGCGCGCGGCGGAGGTGACCAGGCTCCGCGCCGAGAACAAGCCCACGATCCCCTCACTGCTTGGTGACGAGAAGCGAGCAAACGTGTTCCTGCGCGCCGATGACCCTGCAGTCGCAGCCAGGCTACACATGAAGGGTGCGGATGCCGCGGCGGTGTTCGGCGAGCTGCGCGAGCGCAAAAACAAATCTTGAAGAACAAATCCTGAAGAAGAAGTCCTGAAGAGCAAATCCTGACGGGGATCGATGCCGACCGCAGCCGAGATCATCGCGCGCCTTGAACTCCGACCGCACCCCGAAGGCGGGCACTATCGCGAGACGTTTCGCGACCAGACCACGGACGCCAACGGACGTTCGCGCTCGACCCTCATTTACTTCCTGCTTGCGCGCGGCGAACGCTCGCACTGGCACCGGATCGATGCGGTCGAGATCTGGCATTATTATGCCGGCAGTCCGCTGATGCTGCGCATCGCGCATGAGGGCTGCTCCCAGCACGAGGTCCGCCTCGGCACGGATCTCGTGAGCGGCGAACGACCGCAGGCCATCGTGCCGGCCGATGCATGGCAGATGGCCGAGACAACCGGTGAATGGACACTGGTCGGCTGCAGCGTCGCGCCGGCCTTCGAGTTCGCGAAGTTCGAGCTCGCGCCGAAGGGCTGGGAGCCGTAGCTCCACACCGTCATTCCGGGGCGCCGCGCAAACGGCGAACCCGGAATCTACCTCGCCACCATAGACGCGGATAAATGGATTCCGGGTTCGCACGTCGTGCGCCCCGGAATGACAGTCACCGCTTCCTGAGCACCATGTCCTTTGCCGCGATCAGGCCGCCGCCGGCGATCAGGACCGCGGCGATGGCGATGTTGGCACTGGCCTTGGCGAAGCCGGCGGCGATGAGGAAGCCGGTCGACAATAGCGGCGTCGCATAGGAGGCAGCGCCGAGCACGCGGATGTCGCCGCGCTTCATGCCGATGTCCCAGGCGTAGAACGCGGCACCGACGGGGCCGATGCCGAGCGCGACGACCGAAAGCCACTGCACCGTGGTCTCGGGCCACACGGTGGTTTCGAGCGCACCGTGCATCAGTGCGGCGAGCATTGATGTGGCGAGACAGAAACCCGCGACCGCATCGGTCGGCACCGCCTTCAATCGGCGCGACAGCACCGAATAGGTTGCCCAGACGAAGGCGGCGATGAAGGCCGCGATCAACCCCGGCACCGCCCCCGGCGCAAAGCCGGAGGTATTGCCGGCGAACAGCAGCACAGTGCCGACGAGGCCGAGTACGGCGCCGACGATGTGATGCACGGCCAGCCGCTCGCCCGGCAGGAACGACGAGAACAGCACGATCAGCAGCGGCCAGAGATAGTTGAGCAGACCGGCTTCAGCCGGCGGCGCGAAGCGCAGCGCGAGGAAATACAGCGCGTGATAGCCGAACAGCCCACCGACGCCGACCACCCACACGACCAATGGCTGGCGCAGGCTTTTCGCCGCCTCGCCACGGCCGATCCAGGTGAGGAGGCCGACGAGGCCGCCGATCGCGAAGGTCATCGCGGCGAGCTGGAACGCCGGGATTTTTCCGGTCGCCACCGTCATCACTGACAGCAGTGACCACATCAGGATCGCGGTCAATCCGATCAGCGTCGCGGTGCGGGGAGTCATCGGCCACTACTTTCGACATGGCCGGACTTGTTCCGGCCATCCACGTTCTTTGGGGACCTTGTAAAGACGTGGATGCCCGGGACAAGCCCGGGCATGACGACCGACTAATATCGGCAGAGAACGTGATGCGATCGCATCACACCATGTACTGACCGCCGTTGACCGTCAGCGTCGAGCCGGTGATGGCGCCGGCCTCGTCGGCGGCGAGGAACACGACCGCGCGCGCGATCTCCTCGGGCTCGCCGAGGCGGCCGATCGGGATCAGCGGCAGGATCGACTTTTCCAGCACGTCCTTCGGCACCGCCTGCACCATTTCGGTGTTGATGTAGCCGGGGCAGATCGCGTTCACGGTGACGCCGCCCTTGGCGTTCTCCAGCGCCAAGGCCTTGGTGAAGCCGATCTCGCCGGCTTTCGCGGCGGAATAGTTCACCTGGCCGAACTGGCCCTTCTGGCCGTTGATCGAGGAGATGTTGATGATGCGGCCGAACTTGCGCCCGCGCATGCCTTCGATGACCTGGCGCGACATGTTGAACAGCGAGCCGAGATTGGTGCCGATCACGGCGTTCCATTGCTCGAGGCTCATCTTGTGGAAGGCGCCGTCCTTGGTGATGCCGGCATTGTTGACGAGCACGTCGATCGGGCCGACCTCGGCCTCGACCTTCTTCACGCCCTCGGCGCAGGCGTCGAAACTGCTGACGTCCCATTTGTAGACGGCGATGCCGGTCTCGGCCTTGAACTTCTCCGCCGCCGCATCGTTGCCGGCATAGCTCGCCGCGACCTTGTAGCCCGCCGCCTTCAGCGCCTTGCTGATCGCAGCTCCGATGCCCCGCGTACCACCCGTCACCAATGCAACACGTGCCATATCGTATTCCTTCCCTTGGACTCTTCGGACGTTTCTGAGTGATCGTTTTAGACGCGGATTATGCGGGACGTTTGACGGACATCAAGAACAAAACGCCCGGCGTGAGCCGGGCGTTTCTCTTTAGTCGAGGCTAATGCGGTTGCGAAGAATATTTGATTTGCAATCGCCGCCTTTTTAGTCGCGTGCAACGCACTCACTTATGTGTGCAGCGCACGCGCAAGAACCACGTACGCTGCGCGTCAGCTATCTTCAGTCGCGCGCCAGACACATCGCGATACCCATGCCGCCGCCGATGCACAGCGTGGCAAGGCCCTTCTTGGAATCGCGCTTCTGCATCTCGTGCAGCAGCGTCACCAGCACGCGCGCGCCGGAGGCGCCGACCGGGTGGCCGATCGCGATCGCGCCGCCGTTGACGTTGACCTTGGAGGTGTCCCAGCCGAGGTCCTTGTTGACAGCGCAGGCTTGTGCCGCGAAGGCCTCGTTGGCCTCGATCAGGTCGAGGTCGCCGACGTTCCAGCCAGCCTTCTTCAGCGCGGCGCGCGAGGCCGGGATCGGGCCCGAGCCCATGATCTTCGGATCGACGCCGGCCTGAGCCCAGGACACGATGCGCGCGAGCGGCTTCTTGCCTTCCTTGGCAGCCTGCTTCGCGGTCATCAGCACCACGGCGGCAGCGCCGTCATTGATGCCCGAGGCCGAACCCGCAGTGACCGTGCCGTCCTTCTCGAAGGCGGGACGGAGCTTGGCCATCGCATCGAGCGTTGCGCCATGGCGCGGATATTCGTCGGCGCTGACGACCACGTCGCCCTTGCGGGTCTTGATGGTGACGGGGACGATCTCGTCGTTGAACTTGCCGGCCTTCTGCGCGGCCTCGGCCTTCTGCTGCGAGGCGACCGCGAACTCGTCCTGCTGGGCGCGGGTGATCTGCCACTGGCGCGCAACATTCTCGGCAGTGTTGCCCATGTGGTAGCCGTTGAAGGCATCCCACAGGCCGTCCTTGATCATGGTGTCGACGAACTCGAGCGCGCCCATCTTGACGCCGCCGCGCAGATACTGGGCGTGCGGGGCCATGCTCATCGATTCCTGGCCGCCGGCGACCACGATCTCGGAATCGCCGTTGAGCAGCGCCTGATAGCCGAGCGCAACCGTGCGAAGACCAGAGCCGCAGAGTTGGTTGACGCCCCAGGCCGGGCTCTCCACTGGAATTCCGGCGGCGATCGAGGCCTGGCGGGCCGGGTTCTGGCCCTGAGCGGCGGTCAGGATCTGGCCCATGATGACTTCGGAAACCCGGCCGGGCTCGATGCCACCACGCTCCAGCGCAGCCTTGATGGCGACAGCGCCGAGATCGTGGGCGGGAAGGGTCGCGAACGCTCCGTTGAAGCTTCCGACCGCGGTGCGGGCGGCGCTGACGATGACGACATCGTCTGACATGGGCATCTCCTGGGGTTGAATGGGGCAGACGGGGCTGGGGAAACGGCTCGCCAGTCTCGGACGGCATCCTGTTAACGTCATTGCGGCATGTCAATCGGCCGGTGGCCGAATTCATGCCGCAACGCATTCAAAATAGCGTTCTTGGCGCTTTCGCAAGCACGTTTTTGCTGCCCGATTAACCGTGGCGCACAAAACGGTAGCGTGACCCCTTTGAAAATGCTTATTTTGTTGCGTTGCGTACTCTTCCCGCCCTGCGGCATTGGCCCGCCGGGTTCCCGTTCTCAGCGTCTTGCAAGTGAGAGCCCATGGCGAAATCAGACCAACCCACCACCATCAAGAAATACGCGAACCGCCGGCTCTATAACACCGGAACGAGCACCTATGTGACGCTGGAAGACCTCGCCGCCATGGTCAAGGATGGCGAAGATTTCCTGGTCTACGACGCCAAGACCGGCGACGACATCACCCGCTCCGTGCTGGCCCAGATCATCTTCGAGCAGGAGAACAAGGCCGGCCAGAACCTGCTGCCGACCACCTTCCTGCGCCAGCTCATCCGCTTCTACGGCGACAGCATGCAGATGGTGGTGCCGAAATATCTGGAACAGTCGATCGCGACGCTGACCCAGGAGCAGGAGAAGTTCCGCAAGCAGATCGCCAACACGCTGTCGGGCACGCCCTTTGCGCCCCTGGAGGAACAGGTCCGCCGCAACATGGAGCTGTTCCAGCAGACGTTCTCGATGTTCAAGCCGTTCGCGCCTGGCGCGGTCCGCCCGGCGGCTGCGCCAGAGCCTGAGCCCGATGCGACCGCCGAGCCGGCCAAGGACAGCAACATCGACGATCTGCGCCAGCAGATGAAGGAAATGCAGGAACGCCTCGAGCGGATGTCGAAGAAGGAAGAGTAGGGTTTCTCGGCGCGCCAAAGCGCGCTGCCTGCTATTTCTTCCGATGCGGCCACTTGCTCCGCTGTCGTCCCGGCGCAGGCCGGGACCCATACCCCCAGGGAGSRGTTGYSGCGCGRCGCWGGYAACCMCGAGTCWTCGCCAAACCAMATCCTGTGGTTATGGGTCCCGGCCTTCGCCGGGACGACGTTGGGGAGATATTGTGCTTCCGCATCATTATTGCGAGCGCAGCGAGGCAATGACGGGACAGGCGGCCCCTACGCC
Source organism: Bradyrhizobium sp. P2_E8 (assembly GCF_056403875.1). NCBI lineage: Bacteria > Pseudomonadati > Pseudomonadota > Alphaproteobacteria > Hyphomicrobiales > Nitrobacteraceae > Bradyrhizobium > Bradyrhizobium sp. P2_E8. Next base: position 10,331 of record NZ_JBFUES010000034.1, on the reverse strand, counting down.
GCCAGCTTCACCGCATGCGCAAAGTCCCAATAGCGCTTGCGCGCCCTGGTGTAGAGCGGGCCCGGCTTCAGCTCGCGCTCGTCGATGCGAATCACGGGCGCGACCTTGGCGAAATTGCCGGTTGAAAAGATCTCGTCGGCGGCGAGGAAGTCGGCATAGCGCAGCGTCGTCTCGACCACGGTGACGCCGTCGGCGCGAAGCAGGCCGATGACGCGCTGGCGCGTGATGCCGTTGAGGAAGGTGCCGTTCGGCACCGGCGTGAACACCACGCCGTCCTTGGCCATGAACACGTTGGAATTGCCGAACTCGGCGACATTGCCGAGCATGTCGAGCATCAGCGCGTTCTGGAAGCCGCGCGCAGCGGCCTCCGCCAGCGCGCGCGAATTGTTGGGATAGAGGCAGGCCGCCTTGGCCTCGACCGGCGCGCATTCGGCCGTCGGCCTGCGGAACGGCGACAGCGTGATGGCGTTGCCGACGGGTTTGGGCATCGGCGCCTCGTAGATGCACAGGCACCAGTTGGTGGTCTCGGGGTCGAACAGCACGCCGCCGCCCGCCCCGTTCTGCGCCCAGTACATCGGACGGACATAAAGCTCGGCATTGTCAGCGAAACGCGCGATGCCTTCGTTTGCGAGCGTGAGCCAGGTGCCGGCATCGACCACCGGCTTCAGCCCGAAGTTGACCGCGGATTGATTGGCTCGGGCGACGTGACGGTCGAGATCGGGTGCGACGCCTTCGAACGCGCGCGCGCCGTCGAACACGACCGAGCCGAGCCAGGCCGCATGCGTGCGCGGGCCCATGATCGGCACATTGCCGTCGTGCCATTTGCCCTCGAAGAAGGTCCAGCTCGGCGAATATTCGATGGGTTTCTTGATCTCGGCCATGACCGGCCTCCCCTGAAACATCCGGGCACTATTATCCCAATTTCTAAATGATTCCCTGCGGGAAATAACCACCCTCCCCTGGAGGGGGAAGGGATCGAAGCGAAATAACATTGAGGGGCAAACCGGATATAATGCCGGCCACGTTACGGAGTCCTCCATGCCGCTCGATCCGCTCGCGAAGCGTTTGTTGACCATGATGGCTGCGGCAGGGCCGCAGGCGCGAAGCCGGCCGAGCGTCGAGGCGCGGCGGCAGTCGCTGGCGAAGCTGATGCAGTTTGCGCGCGCTGACGCCCCTGACGTGACCGCCTCGGACGGCACACTGCCCGGCCCCGGCGGAGAGGTTCCCTATCGGCTGTATTCGCCCGCAAGCGCCAGCGAGCGCGCGCCGGGCTTCGTGTTCTTTCACGGCGGCGGACTGGTCGCCGGCAGCATCGCCACGCACGACCGCATCGCGGCGGCGCTTGCGCATGCCACCGGCTGCCGCCTGGTCTCGGTCGACTACCGCCTCGCGCCGGAGCACAAATTCCCCGCCGCGGTGGACGACGCGATCGCCGCCACCGAATGGGTCGCGCGTGAAGCGTCGTCCCTCGGCATCGACGCCGAAAGGCTCGTGGTCGGCGGCGATTCCGCCGGCGCTACGCTCGCCGCGATCGTGTGCCAGGAAGCGCTGCAGAACGCCGGCCTTTCCATCGTCGCGCAATGCCTGATCTGCCCGGTGCTGGATTTCGAGGAGACCTCGCCTTCGCGCGAGGCGTTCGCCGAGGGCCATCTGATCGATCGCATCACGATCGAGGCCGATCTCGCCGACTACCTGCCCGGCAGCAACATCGATACCGCCGATCCCCGCATCTCACCGCTGCGCGCGACCCGCCTTGCGGGCCTGCCGACCGCGATCATCCATACCGCCGAGTTCGACCCGATGCGCGACGAAGGCAATGCCTATGCGCGCAAGCTGCTCGCCGCAGGCGTCGCCGTCGAGCACGTCTGCCATGACGGCATGGTCCACAATTTCCACGCCATGGGCGCGATCCTGCCACAGGCACAGCTCGTGCTGTCGCAGATCGGCGAACAGGTGCGGCGGGCGGTGGAGACGTAAAAGCGCGAATCACACGCGCGCGTCGAGCACGGCTCTGGCTGCCACTACATATTCGGGCCAATGCGCATCCGCATAGCGTTCGGCCTGCCGCACGCAGGTGACATTGGGCGCATGGGCGGCCGCAATCGTGCGCGCGAAGCGCTCTTCGGCTACCGTCACGTCGTCGGGCTCGGGCGACGGTACGGCAGCGGCCACGGCAGTCGGGGCCACGGCGAGTCCCGCCAGACCGGTGAGCAGGATGCGGCGTGACGTATTCATGGCTGTCGTCCTTCAATTGTCCGGCCTGCACTCCGGCCGGCGCGTGTGTCGGTGCGATCACAGCAGAGTAACCGCGTGCATCCATGCAGTCCATCGCTTGCGGATAGCGCTTGACCCCACGAACGATCACGTTCCATCTAACAACGGTTCCGCCATTAGATCGCCACGCGTCGGATTGTCACGTGTCTCATCACCGCCAATCGAACCTTCAGGCCTTGCGCGCTGCTGCGATGGGACTGTTGTGCCTGACGATGTCGGTGGGCGCTGCCTTTGCCGCTGACGAGAAGGACGAGGCCGCAAAGCCTGATGTCCCGAACCTCTAACTCGATCTTCGAACGACCTATGCGACGATACCCGCTGGCACGCTCGGGATCGGCCTCGGCAACACGTCCTTGTCGGCCGCGTTCCAAGCGCTGGCGGCGCGCAGGGGCACGACGCTGCCGAACGGCCTGCCCGCCGCAAAATCCATTGCCGTCGACCTGCCGCTGACGGTCGATGTCAGTGATCGCGTCTCGCTCTATGGCGGCGTGTCGGGCTCGACGACGGACATCGGCGGCGGCTGGTCGGCATTCGACATCACAAGCTGGAACATCGGCGTACAGGCCGACCTTTATCAGCAGAACGGCGGAAAAATCCCGACCATCACGCTGCAATCGACCCTGACGCAGTCGGTGCCGAACGAGCAGGGCATGACGACTTCGTTCAACAACATCCTGGAATTCGACTACGCGCTCGACGAGGACGAAACGCGGGGTTGGCTTGCCGGCGTGCAATACACCCACACCGATATCGCGAGCCAGCTCGCGAGTATCCGGCCCAACACGATCCTCTATGCCGGCGGCTACTACCAGTGGCCGAGCAATTGGAAGTTCACCGGACGGCTCGGCGTGCAGTCGTTCGGCGGCGCGCAGATCGCAGGGCGAACGCTGGCGGAGTCCTTCACCCAACCGATCCTGCGGCTCGACCTCGACCGCATGGACGACAACGACAACCGCCTGTTCGGCATCACCGCGCAGATCGCATGGATGCCGAAGCCGTCCTACCAGCTGACGCTGCGCACTCCGCTCTACGCCGTGCGAAACTGATCGCAGCCAGGAGCTTTCCGCATCGGCCGCATCGCGCGTCAACCGATCGTTAATCCTGATCCGAAAACATCGATCGCGTTACATCGCCGCAAGGAACCTTGCGCGAAACTGGACCCGCTTTTCGCATCGTATTTCGCCTTGGAGACCGCGAATGTCCCGCTTGGTTCCGGAACGGACGTTCCTTGCAGGGAAGATCTTTTTCAACTTCGGCCAGTCGTCGATCGATTGCGTCGTGCGCCGGCTGTCCGAGGAGGCTGCGACGCGCGAGATGGAGAGCGGCCTTGGCGTGCCCGAACGGTTCCAGCTCAGGCTCGCGGGGCGTGAGACGCTGACCTGCCGCGTGATCTGGGATCGGACCGTCAGGCCGGCGTCGCCTTCGAGCAGCCGGGCAGCGTCGAGCGACCAGCCGGTGAGGAGCGGGAACGCTCGTCGGACGCGCTGATGCGCGGCCAGATGCTGGCGCTGCGTGCCGCGCTCGATCATGTGCCGACCGGCATCGTGCTGCTCGACTCCCACCTCAGGGCCCGCCTGATCAACCGATCGTTTCGCCAGATGTGGCGCCTGCCCGACGAGGTTGCCGACTGCAATCCATCCATTCTCACGCTGCTTCATCACGGACGTGACACCGGAGCCTATGAGGTGCCGGACCCGGACCTCGATGCGCTGGTGGCGGAGCGGGTTCGTGTGATCGAGGCGGGCGATCCGACGCCGATCGATCTGCGCCGGACCAACGGCGATGTCGTGCGCGTACAGGTCACGCCGTTGCCCGACGGCGGGCGCATGCTGACCTATACACCCGTCACCGACATTGTGCGCACCTCCGACGAGCTGAAGCTGCTGCGGGATGCGCTGGAGAATGTTCAGGATGGGGTCCTTCTTCTCGACTCCGACCTGCGCGCGACCTTCATGAACCGGCGTATGCGGCGCTTTTGGGAGGTCAGCGAAGACGAGGCCGCGAGCCGGCCGGCCTATTCGTCGCTGGTGCGACGCCTGCATCGCGCCAGCGCGCCCAAACTTCCAACGAACGAGCTCGCGAAATTTCCGGCGAGACGCGTCGAAGAGGTCAAGGCCGGCGATCATGTGCGCGACCTGCAGACGCCGGACGGCCGGCGCATCCGGGCCCATTGCACCACGATGTCGAATGGCGGCCGCATGCTGACCTATGTCGACATCACCGATCTGACGCAAAAAGCCGCGATGCTGGAGACGCTTGCCACCACCGATCCGCTCACCGGCCTCCACAACCGCCGCCACTTCCTCGACAGCCTCGATGCGGAATGGAGCCGCTTTCAGCGCTATTATCGCTCGGTCTCGGTGCTGATGCTCGATATCGACCACTTCAAGTCGGTCAACGATCGCTACGGCCATGCAGTGGGCGACGCCGCGATCAAGGCGGTTGCGGCCGCGTGCCTCGACGGCAAGCGCAAGTCGGACATCGTCGGCCGTCTCGGCGGCGAGGAATTTGCGGTTCTCCTGCCCGAGACCAGCCTGTCCCGTGCAAGGACTGTCGCCGACCGCATCCGCAAGCGCGTGATGAGCGCGCAGATCGTCGCCGACAGGATTCAGTTCGGCGTCACCGTGAGCATCGGGATCGCCGAGGCCACCGTCAGCATGTCAGGCATCGACGCGCTGATGGGCGCGGCCGACCATGCACTCTACCAGGCCAAGGCCGAGGGCCGCAATCGCTGCATCGCCTGGGCGCCCCCGCCGCGTGCAAGCAAGGCGGCGGAGTGATCGAAGGAAGCAGCGGCTATTCCGGCACCGGCACGTCGAAGGTGTTGAGCGTGACCGAGACCATGCAATAGACGCCGACGAGATAAGACAGCTCGGCCGCACCATGCTCGCCGAATTCCTTGACCGCGGCACGCCAGGTCAGTTCCGGCAGCACACCGCCGCTCACGAGCGCCGATGCGACGTCGTATGCGACCGCCTCCTGCTTGGTGAGATCCACCGGCCGCTGCCCGGCGACGATGGTCGCAAGCTTCTCGTCGGAGAGGCCGCGCTGCTCGGCCACCAGCACATGGGCATAGAGCTCGTAGCCGGAACGGAAATGCGAGCCGGTGACGAGGATCGCGACCTCGCGCACCGGCGCCGGCAGCAGCGGGTTCGACGCGATCGCCTTGACCAGCTCCCACACCGGCTTCCCGAAGCGCGGCTCGCGGATCCAGGGATTCCAGGGCCCGAGCAGCGCGCCGTCGTCGCGCATGTTCACAAAGCCTTTGAAATGGTCCTTGATGCCGGCTCGCATGTCATCATAGAGCGGCTTCTGTTCGTCGGTCAGATCCTTCGGATCGAGAATGGGAAGGCGCACGGCAGGATCTCCTCGTTGAGACGCCGCGAAGCTCGCCCGCACGCGTGTGCATGGCAAGTGAAGATGCCGTGACATTCGGTTCGGGGCCGGTCACCGCCCGACGGCGTCGGTTACGGCGCCTCCGAGCGCGCCAGCGGCTCGCCCAGCGTATGCATCAGCCGGTTAGCCCAGCCGAAGATCGCGGCCGACAGCACCAGGTCGAGCTGCTCGAGCTCGCTCAGCCCGGCCTCGCCGAGTGCGCGCGCGTCCTCTGCAGTAGCTTCGATCGGCGTCGTCGAGAGCTTTGTAGCGAAATTGAAAAGTGCCTGCTGGCGCGCCTCCAGCGTGGCATCGCGCTCGTCGGCAAAGATCTCCTCGACGACGTCGTTGCGCCCGGAGTAACTGATGAAGCGTGAGGCGTGCACGGCGGCGCAATAGATGCAGCGGTTGACGACCGAGGCACTCAGCGCGCCGAGCTCACGTTCGGCCGGCGACAAGCCGTCCTTGCCATACATGATGAGGTTGAACAGCGGCGAGCGCACCGCGAGCGATTCCGGRTCATGCGCCAGCGTCAGCACGTAAGGCGAGACGCCCTTGTTGGAGGGCGTGACCTTCATCGCCGCGAGCTGCTCTGACGTCGCCGAGGCGAGCTCGACCGGCGTGACATAGGGCGACCAGGTCGGAATCGTGGCGGTGAAGTTGTGGACGACCTCGCTCATCGGGCTTCGACCTCTTTCAGGAGCCTGAGGCCGGCCAGGACCCGCAGCTGGTAGTTCACGAAGGCGGCAAGCTCGGACAGCCGCACGATATCGGCCTCGCTGACGCCGACCGTCTTCAGCGCCGCGATGTCCTGTCGCGTCGCCTCGCGCGGCGACAGCGTCAGCAGGTCGGCATGGCGGGCCATGGCGTCGTGCAGGGAATCGCCACACACGCCGCCGGGCCGTGCAAGGGCGGCCAGGTCGAGATCGCTCGCATGCGCCAGATAGGATTCGTAATGCGCGGTCAGCGCCTCGTCGCCGACGTGCCGGCACATCCGCGCCGCGAGCGCCGCACGCAAGCCGTGGCTCAGGCTGCCGGGTTCGCGCGGCAGCAGCACCGCGTCATGGGCAGCTTCGCTGAGGCGCAAAATCTCGGCGCGGGCGTTCAGAGCCTGGCCGAGCCGTGACGCCGCGCGCACACCGGCAATGGTTTCGATCAGCGTGGTCAAGCAACACTCCGCGGGCTCTGTGGATTGACAACATCCTCGACGGCAAGCGCCGGCGGCTGCGCCGTATCCAGAAACGACGCCAGGGCAGTCTCGAACGGCGTTGGATCGAGGCCGCGTGCTTTCAGCCATGCGGGGTCATAATAGGTCTGCCGATAGCGCTCGCCGGAATCGCAGATCAGCGTGACCAGCGATCCGGTTTGGCCGGCGCTACGCATCTCCGAAGCAATGCGGCACAGCGCCAGGAAATTGGTGCCGGTGGAACCGCCGACGGATCGGCGCAGCCGGCGCGACAGTACGTTCATCGCCGCAATCGTTGCTACGTCCGGGATCTTCATCATGCGGTCGACAACGCCAGGCACGAAGGACGGTTCGCAGCGCGGCCTGCCGACGCCCTCGATCAGCGAGGGCCGCTCGCAAACGTGGGAGCGGTCCTGCGAACGGAAGCAGTCGAAGAAGGCGGAATGCTCGACATCGGCGACGCAGAGCCGCGTAGGATATTGGCGATAGCGCAAATAGCGTCCGATGGTGGCCGAGGTGCCGCCGGTGCCGGCGCCCATCACGATCCAGTCCGGCAGCGGGCGCGGCTCCCCCTGCAATTGCGTGAAGATCGATTCGGCAATGTTGTTGTTGCCGCGCCAGTCGGTGGCGCGCTCGGCGAAGGTGAACTGGTCCATGTAGTGGCCGTTCAGGCGGGTGGCGAGCGCGGCAGCCTCGGCATAGAGCGCGCGGCCGTCGTCGATCAGATGGCAGTTGCCGCCATAATGCTCGATCGCAGCGATCTTCTCCGCCGAGGTCGTGCGCGGCATCACGGCGTAGAAGGGCACGCCGATCATCTGCGCGAAATAGGCTTCCGACACCGCGGTCGACCCCGACGATGCCTCGACGACGGGCGTGGCTTCGCGGATGTGGCCATTGCAGAGCGCGTAGAGGAACAGCGAGCGCGCCAGCCGATGCTTCAGGCTGCCGGTCGGATGCGTGGACTCGTCCTTCAGATAGATATCGATGCCGGCAAGCGCGGGCACGATCAGCCGGATCAGATGCGTGTCGGCCGTGCGGCATTGGTCGGCCTCGATCGCAGCTACAGCCTCGTCGACCCAGCCGCGCCGGTAGGCTGGTCCGGCCGGATTGTGGTGGCGAAAGGGGGTTGGCTCCATCGGCATGACAAGAATCCTCTCATAATACTTCTTGCACATCAAGAAATATTGTTCATTCTATATCCACATAATGCAGGCGACATGGCCATGAACCAGGACGTTATCGACATCCGCCTTCTCGAGGCCTTCGCCGCCGTGATGTCGGCCGGCAGCATCACCGGCGCGGCGCGGCTGCTCGGCCGATCGCAGCCGGTCGTGACGCGTCAGATCCAGGATCTCGAAGCTGACGTCGGCTATCTTCTGTTCACCCGGAACGGCCCGCGCATCAGCCCGACGCCAAAGGGCGTGCTGTTTCATGCCGAGGTCGAGCGGCTGCTGATGGGCTTGAAGCACATCCGCCAGCGCGCCAACGCGATCGGTGCGGGTGCGCTTCCCGTGCTCAGCCTGGCGGCAATCCCGGCGCTGGCGGCCGGCTTCGTCCCGGCCGCGCTTGCGGCGCTCGAACGCGAGTTGCTGCCAAGCCAGGTCCACGTGCAGGCGCTCTCGGCCGAGAACGTCGTGCAATCGGTGCTGTCGCAGTCGGTCGATTTCGGCCTTGCGAGCCTGCCGATCCAGCATCCCGGGCTCGACGTGCAGTGGGTCTGCGAGGTGCCCTGCGTCGCGTGCCTCGCGATGGATCATCCGCTGGCGAAGAAGAAGGTCATTCGCCTGAAGGATCTTGCTGGCGTCCGGCTGCTGACGATGGCTAACCCCTACCGGCTTCGCCGCCGGGTGGAGGAGGCGCTGGAGCGTGAGGGTGTCGTGCCCGCTGAGGTCATCGACACCAACGCTTCGCTGACGGCGATTGCCATGGCCAAGCAGTCGCTCGGCATCGCCGTGGTCGAGCCGGTGCTGACCTCCAGCCTGCCGGTGGAGGGCGTCGTCACCCGGCCCCTGGACGTGTCCATTCCCTTCCTGTTCGCCGCGATTGCGCCGACCGGGCGCGAGCTGACGCCGACGGTCGCCGCGCTCAACGACGCACTGCGCGCCGCGGTCGCGCTGATGCCTGGCGCAAGGCTGCATAGCGGCGCCGCCGCGCTGGCCGAGGCCGGCGATGAAACCAGTGAATTCGAGAAAGCTCCCTCATGACGACGATGACACCTGACGCGGCGGGCCTCGCGGCGCTTGAAGCGCGCCTGAAGCAGGATCTGGCCTGGCTCGAACTGCCGGCCAAGTCGTGGGTGCCGCGCCGCGTCGTCGATGGCGAGAGCGTCGTCGACGTCGTCATCGTCGGCGCAGGCATGGCCGGCCTCGTCGCCTCCGCCATGCTCAGGCGTCTCGGCGTCGACAACCAGCTCGTGCTCGATCGCGCGCGCGCCGGTGAGGAAGGTCCCTGGGTCACGTTCGCCCGGATGCGGACGCTGCGCTCGCCCAAGGAATTGACCGGCCCCGCGATGGGCATGCCGGCGCTGACCTTCCGCGCCTTCTACGAGGCGCAATATGGCAGGCAGGCCTGGCAGGCGCTTGACCGCGCGCCGCGCACGATGTGGATGGATTACCTGATCTGGTACCGCAAGGTGCTGGGCCTGCCGGTCCGCAACGGGGTTTCGGTCGAGCGAATCCAGGCGCGCTCCGATGAATTGTTCACACTCGAAATCAGCGAAGGCGGCACGTCGCGGCAAATTCTCGCGCGCCACGTCGTGCTGGCGACGGGGCGCGACGGCCTCGGCGGTGCTTACGTGCCGTCGCTGTGCGACGGCATCGACCGACGTTTCTGGGCGCATTCGTCCGCCCCCATCGACTTCGAGAGACTTCGCGACAGGCGTGTTGCCGTCGTCGGCGCAGGCGCATCCGCGATGGACAACGCAGCGATGGCGCTGGAAGCGGGCGCAGCGCGGCTCGACCTCTTCATTCGGCGCGCGGACATCCCGCGCGTCAACAAGTTCACCGGCATCGGCAGCCAAGGCGTCGTCCACGGCTTTGCCGGCCTGTCGGATGACTGGAAATGGCGTTTCCTCGATCACACGCTGAAGGCGCAGACGCCGCCGCCGCGTCAAAGCGTGCTGCGCGTCTCCGCCTATCCGCAGGCGCATTTCCATCTCGCAAGCCCGATCGATGATCTCGTCGTCGCGGGAGACCATCTCATAGTGACGACGCCGAAGGGCCGCTATGCGACCGATTTCATCATCTTCGGCACAGGCTTCAAGGTCGACCTCGCGTTGCGCGACGAGCTTGCCGAGTTCGCGCCGCATATCCGCTTCTGGTGCGACCGCTTCCCGGCACCTGACGGCATGGACAATGCCGAGCTGGAGAACTCGCCAGACCTCGGCGACAGCTTCCAGTTCCTGGAGAAAGAGCCCGGCGCCTGCCCGATGTTGGCGCGGCTGCATTGCTTCAACTATCCGGCGACGCTGAGCCACGGAAAGCTCTCCGGCGATATC